>JBARCC010000060.1:0-11753 GCA_049793635.1 Maribacter sp.
AGTACGGATAGTGCATCGAAAATATATGCGGTAGCTTCAGGGACTACGTTTTTTGTGACCTTTACGTCAGTAAAACTTTGTGAAAACACTAAAAGGATAAGCACAAAAGTGATGTTCAGGTACAGGACCCCAAATTTACGATTGGTGGCATATCCCCCAAACGCGACCAAAGCGATCATAAAAATAAAGGAACTTTGAATGCCTCCACTATACAAGGTTACGACAAAGGAAGCTATGAGGGCAAGTACAGAGGATATACCATACGTTGCCATTATTTTTTTGTGCTTGGCAAAAAGGACAAGATTAGCGAGATTCAGCACTCCAAAAGCGAATAGGGCGAAGGGTATGATTTCGGTAATATGGAGCAGAAAGAGGCATATCAAACCAAAAAGTATAGCGCCCACACTGGTGATGTAGTTCACTCTTAAAAATAATTTGGTTTGATTTTGCAGGCGTTCCTGGTCAATCATAAATTCCGGCATAGCTATTCGTTATCTACAGGAAATTAATAGGGTTATGTTATGTAAAGCTAATTATGTTTTTAACATAATACTAGGATTTTTTAACTAAACTCTATACGAATGGGGGGAATTTCAGGGTTAAAATAGTCCTTTTTGGTAAAAATGAAGGATAATTCATAAATTTCATCCCAAACCCAGGTCTAGAATCCGTAGTCTGGTGGTATTTCTTAAGGTTTTTTTTCAGCATTAAATCGCGCGAGTTCCCGCCCATTTTTTCATCAAAAACGCAACATCGTTATACTTTATGTTAAGGATGCATATTACCGTTGTAAAAAAGGTTGGTAGTAACCGACATGTTAGGTCTTTTTAGACAGCCTCATGGGTGAGGTGGGTTGACGCGCATCTGTTTGAAAAAATAAAGCAGGTCTTAACAGTCAAAAGATAGATTCACTACAAAGTTTTAGTGGAACCCTCTTCATGCATGCCATGTCTTGTTGGAGGTTTGCAGCGTTAAAGGTGGCATTTAAAAAACGCAATGCATCCAATGAATGGGCTAATCAACATGATGGTCATGGAATTAAAATATCCGGAATATATAAAAAAACCTCATACCCCCCTTTAATTTTAAAGGGGATATGAGGGGTTAAGTATATAAAAAGAGTATTCTTCCGAGGGATTTAATCTTCGGTCAAGACCCATGTTCCGCTTTGGAGAAGCGGTTCCGCCTGTTTGTATTTTATAGTCTTGTTCTCTCCGCTCATGACATTTTTAATCGTCACACGCTCGTTCCGTCCAATCTTGGGCTGCTCCCTGGTGATGGTTTCGGTAACTGCGGGGCGTTGCCCTTGATTTTGTCCGACAGCTCTACTGCGTGCCGCAAGTTCATCACTATTCGGAATTTCTTCCTTGGAGGTCTGTAGGTTTTCCTTCGAACGTCTAATGTTCCGCTCCTCCTGTATGGCATTGGTATTTCCAGAGGGAAGTTCGCCTTTGAATAAAAACGAAACTACTTCTTTGTTTACCTTTTCGATCATGGCCTTAAAAAGCTCGAAAGCTTCGAATTTATAGATCAATAACGGATCTTTCTGTTCGTGGACGGCGAGCTGTACCGATTGCTTCAACTCATCCATCTTACGTAAATGCGTTTTCCAGGAATCATCGATAATGGCCAATGAAATATTCTTCTCAAAATCGGTTATCAACTGTTTTCCGTTAGAGTCATAGGCCTCCTGTAGATTGGTGACCACATTTAAACTTTTGATGCCATCTGTAAACGGAACAACGATGCGTTCAAAGTTATTGGCGTTGTCTTCATGTACTTTTTTAATGACCGGAAAGGCTGCTGCGGCATTCCGCTCCATCTTTTCGTTATAATGGGCGTACGCCGCCTTATAAATTTTACCCGTTATTTCCTGGGCTCCCATTTTTCCGAAATCGGCCTCATCGACCGGGGAGGTCATGGAAAAATATTTGATCAGTTCAAACTCAAGATTTTTATAATCATTGGCCGCTTTATTACCTTCTACAATTACTTCGCAGGTATCGTAGACCATGTTGGCGATGTCCAATTTCAAACGCTCCCCTTGCAAGGCATGGCGTCTTCTTTTGTACACTACCTCACGTTGGGCGTTCATGACATCGTCATACTCCAATAAGCGTTTTCGTACCCCAAAGTTATTTTCCTCCACTTTTTTCTGGGCGCGTTCTATCGATTTGGTCATCATGCTGTGTTGTATGACTTCCCCTTCTTCCAATCCCATTTTATCCATCATTTTCGCTACACGGTCGGATCCGAAAAGTCGCATTAGGTTATCCTCTAATGAAACATAGAACTGTGAGCTTCCCGGGTCTCCTTGACGACCGGAACGTCCGCGCAGCTGCCTATCCACACGTCTAGAGTCATGGCGTTCGGTGCCTATAATAGCCAGTCCGCCCGCTTTTTTGACCGCCTCTGCCAATTTAATATCGGTACCACGCCCGGCCATGTTGGTCGCTATGGTAACGACCCCTGGGTTACCGGCCTCGGCCACCACATCCGCCTCTTTTTTATGTAGCTTAGCGTTCAATACGTTATGGGCCACTTTACGGACACTTAATAACTTTGAAAGCAATTCAGAAATTTCAACCGATGTGGTCCCGATCAGTACAGGTCTTCCGGCCTGACTTATTTTGGTGACCTCTTCAATGATTGCGTTGTATTTCTCTCTTTTGGTCTTATAAATTAAATCGTTACGGTCATCTCGTGCAATGGGTCGGTTGGTCGGGATTTCCATCACGTCCAATTTATAGATTTCCCAGAATTCCCCTGCTTCGGTCACGGCGGTACCCGTCATACCGGCAAGCTTACTGTACATTCTAAAATAATTCTGCAAGGTAACCGTTGCAAAGGTTTGCGTCAATGCCTCGATTTTTACATTTTCCTTGGCTTCGATCGCTTGGTGCAGTCCGTCGGAGTATCTGCGACCGTCCATGATACGACCGGTCTGCTCGTCAACGATCATTACCTTATTTTCCATCACCACATATTCGGTATCCTTTTCAAATAGGGTGTACGCTTTGAGCAATTGGCTCATGGTATGGATACGTTCACTCTTTATTGTAAAATCTTTAAAAAGGGCCTCCTTGAGTTCAGCTTCTTTTTCAATTCCTAGATCCTGATTTTCAATTTTGGCGATTTCTCCACCGATATCGGGCATCACGAAGAAATCCCTGTTTTGTTCCCCAGAAATATAATCGACCCCCTTATCGGTTAATTCAATTTGATTGTTTTTTTCATCGATCACGAACAATAGGTCCTCATCCACTTTGGGCATCTCCCTATTGTTGTCCTGCATGTAAAAATTCTCCGTTTTTTGGAGTAGTTGCTTTACGCCTTCCTCACTCAAGAACTTGATCAAGGCCTTGTTTTTGGGCAACCCTCTGAAGACCCGTAATAAAAGAAAACCGCCTTCTTTCGTATCACCTTCTGAAATCAATTTTTTAGCTTCTGCCAACACACTGGTCAAATGCTGTCGCTGTTTTTGAACGATTTCATTGACCTTAGGCTTTAGTTCGTTGAATTCGTGGCGGTCACCTTCCGGTACCGGGCCAGAGATGATCAACGGTGTACGGGCATCATCTACCAAAACGGAATCGACCTCATCCACGATCGCATAATTGTGTGGACGTTGTACCAAATCGGTCGGTGTATGTGCCATGTTATCCCTTAGGTAATCAAACCCGAATTCATTGTTGGTACCATACGTAATGTCTGCATTGTATGCGGCCCTTCTACCGTCTGAATTTGGGCGGTGGTGGTCGATACAGTCTACCGATAGCCCATGAAACTCAAAAATGGGGGCCATCCAGGCACTATCCCTTTTTGCCAAATAATCGTTTACGGTAACCAAATGGGCCCCGTTTCCACCCAGGGCGTTTAGATAAAGGGGTAAGGTGGCGACAAGGGTTTTTCCTTCCCCGGTCTGCATCTCCGCGATTTTCCCTTGGTGCAGGCAAATGCCTCCTATGAGCTGTACATCATAATGTACCATGTCCCAGGTGACTTCCTTCCCAGCGGCGTCCCAAGAATTTTTCCAGACGGCGTGGGTACCTTCTAAAGTGACATAATCTTTCGACCCTGATAACAACCGATCGTATTCCGATGCCGTGACCGTAAGGGTCTCATTATTTTTAAAGCGTTTGGCAGTTTCCTTGACTACGGCAAAGGCTTCTGGTAAAATTTCATTTAAGGTTTCTTCGGATAGGGTATAGGCTTCCGCTTTTAAACCATCGATCTCTGTATAGATGTCCTCATTTTTATCAATGTCCGAAGAATTTTTTACTTCCTCTTCCAGCACCTGAATCTTTTCGGTGATTGCTTTGTAGGAGTCTTGTATTTGCTTCTTGAAATCCAGGGTCTTTTGACGAAGCTCGTCATGACTCAACGATTCTATTTTTGATTCGAACGATTTAATTTGATTTACTAAAGGTTGTAGTTCCTTTACATCTTTTTGTGATTTATCCCCGACGAATGCCTTTAGGATGGAATTTATGAAACTCATAGGTTTAAAATAATTTGAACTGAAAACACCTTAATGCAAGCACCAAGTAGTTGTTTTCAAAATAATATTGTTTCGGTAATGATTACCGTCATCGTAAAACAGCAAAAGGTATTCCAGTCTTTATTTTTCGACCATTTTCCCCAATAACCTGCCAAAATTACATAAAAAAAAAGCCTCCGAGGAGACTTTTTGGTAGTAATTATGATATCGAATATTAATATTCGTCCTCGTTCCAGAGGTAGTCTTCATCCGTAGGATAGTCGGGCCAAATCTCTTCTATTGATTCATAAATCTCGCCGCCTTCTTCTTCCATAGACTGTAAATTTTCTACGACCTCTAAAGGGGCTCCCGTTCTGATGGAGTAATCGATTAACTCATCTTTACTTGCCGGCCAAGGTGCATCACTTAAATACGATGCCAATTCTAATGTCCAATACATAGTAATGCTTTGATTATATAATTTTTGCAAAAGTAATTTTTAAATTGGGATAGCCAAGTAATAAGATGTAAAATTAAGGGATGCAGTACAGATTTTTTGGTTGAAGCCTTGTAAACGAAGTAATTATATAGGTACTAGCGTTTTTTCTCGGGTATCCATTTGATTTCCTCTACTTGCAAATCCTTGGATACTTTACGCGCCAAGACAAAAAGATAATCCGACAATCGATTCAGGTAGGATAGTACGGCGATATCAAAAGGTTCGTGATCGAACAAAAGGGTGGCAAGACGCTCTGCACGTCGGCATACGGTTCGGGCGATATGACAGTATGACACGGTAGTATGTCCACCGGGCAAGATAAAATGGGTCATTTGAGGTAGTTGGGCGTCCATTTCATCAATGGCCTTTTCCAAAAATTCAATTTCAAGGATTCCTATTTTGGGAATATTCAAACGTTCCTGCCCGTTTTTGAGGACGGCCTTTTCTGGGTCAGTAGCCAGTAGGGCACCTACGGTAAATAAATGCGCTTGAATCTTGGAAAGTTGTTTTTTAGAAGAATCCGCTATGTCTTGGTCGCGAATCAATCCCAACCATGAGTTTAATTCATCAACGGTACCATAACTATCAATTCGGTCGTGGTGTTTGGGCACTCGAGTACCGCCGAAAAGCCCCGTAGTACCATCATCACCCGTCTTCGTGTATATTTTCATTTTTTTAAAGTTCAAGTGTCAAATTCAAATTCAAGTTCAACTTTAACTGTCAAGTTCAAGCTCAAATGTCAAAATCAAGTTCAAGTTCAAACGTCAAATTCAACTTATAAAATTTTAGTTTAAGCTAGATATAGGCGAGGTAAGAGCTGGAAATCAGCTTTATTCCCTAATCCCTCTTTTTATCCTTCCTGTCATAATCTTCCATGAATTTTCTGCTTTTTCTATCTTTGGATTTACCCCTGTTCATAATCTTTATAGCCAAATAAATAGCAGCTACTACTCCAAAAATGATATAAATGGTATTGTTCGTCATTATCAATTTTTATGATAAGAACTAAATTTACAGGTTTATATCCTGATTTTAAAATGTTCTTTGGCTTGTTCCTTTCTAAAGAAAACAAGGCCGCAGTAAAATAAATCGATGGTTACGCTAACATGCTGCATTTTCTTTATGGTTTCCCATTTTTCGAGATTCCTTTTACGCTTATGAATATGATCTATCAGCAACACGGTGTGGTTTTGTACTTCAATTTCGTCGAATAGGGTGGGCTGCACATCGTTCATTTTTGCATACATAACTTCGGGCTTACTTTGGGAAAATGATATGGTAGGACAGGCAGCTTTGATTTTATCCTTTGTTTCCGTTTCCGAATGCATAACCCATAGGGTGGAACATCCAAAGTAATCCAAACTTTTCACAAGCACTTTCAGGCCAACGGGCAATCGTAAGTTCGTACGCTTATAGAGGCATTTGGTCACATAGTCGTAGACGAAAGGAGAATGCACCCCATGTTGATTGGTGGCTGAAAAATAAAAGATGAGGTAGGAAAAGAATTGGTACATGCGATACGTATTAGCCTTCCAAGACCGCCGAAAGCTCGAACCAACGTTCTGTCTTTTCGTCAATGGAATCGTTCACTCCTTTTAATTCTATGGAAAGCGCGTCGATTTCCTCGCCCGACAAACCGCTGACCGCGAATTTTTGGGTCAATGTTGCCTTTTGCTCTTCCAGTTTTTTGATTTCACGCTCCAACTTTTTGAATTCCTGTTGTTCCGCATAGGTGAGTTTGGGGGTCGTGTCCGGTTCTTTCCAATTTGTTTTCGTGGAGGCCTGTGCTTCTTTCTGTTCCCTTTTTTCTTGAATCTGGCTATCTTCGTAGGCCCTGAAATCAGAGTAATTTCCTGGGAAATCTTCCACCACCGCGTCACCTCTAAAAACAAATAGGTGGTCTACGATCTTATCCATAAAATACCGGTCATGGGAAACCACCAATAGGCACCCTTGAAAATCAAGTAAAAAGCTTTCGAGTACGTTCAACGTTACGATGTCCAAATCGTTGGTAGGTTCATCGAGTATCAAGAAATTGGGATTTTGAATCAGTACCGTACAGAGATACAATCGCTTACGTTCCCCTCCGCTTAGTTTATCCACAAAATCATATTGCTTTTTACGGTCGAACAAAAAACGTTCTAAAAGTTGCTGTGCGGAAATCTGTCGCCCTTTCATCAAGGGAATATAATCACCGAACTCTCGGATGACGTCGATGACCTTTTGGCCCTCTTTGATTTGAATTCCCTTTTGGGTGTAGTATCCGAATTTTATGGTGTCACCGACTACGACTTTTCCCGCATCGGGTTCATCACGGCCGCTGAGAATATTTAGAAAGGTTGATTTTCCCGTACCATTTTTACCGATAATGCCAATACGCTCCCCTTTTTGGAATACGTATTCGAACTTATCCAAAATGGGTTTCCCCGGATAGGATTTAGAGATTTTATGGAGTTCCAATATCTTACTTCCTACACGCTCCATGTTCAGCTCGAGCTGCACCTGGTGTTCTTTTCTGCGCTGGCTCGCTTTATCCTTGATCTGTTGGAAATCGTCTATTCTAGATTTACTTTTAGTGGTTCTCGCTTTGGGTTGCCTGCGCATCCAATCCAGTTCTTTTTTAAACAACAGCTCCGTTTTGTGCTGTTCTGTCGCTTCCTGCTCTATACGTGCCTCTTTTTTTTCAAGATAATACGAATAGTTGCCCTTGTATGGATACAGGGTACCGTTCTCCAGTTCAATGATTTCATTACAGACCCGCTCTAAAAAGTAGCGGTCGTGCGTCACCATAAAAAGGGTCATATTTTCCTTGGCGAAAAATTCCTCTAACCACTCGATCATTTCCAGATCCAGATGGTTGGTAGGCTCATCCAAAACCAAAAGATCAGGTCTATTGATCAGTGCATTGGCCAACGCCAAGCGTTTCTTTTGTCCGCCAGAGAGTTTGTCCACTTTGGCGTTCAAATCTTCCAACTTAAGTTTTGAGAGTATTTGTTTGTATTGGGTCTCGAAATCCCAAGCTTCAAAACGGTCCATGGCTTCGAACGCTTTTTGGAAGGCATCGGCATCATCGATATTTTGCAATGCTTTTTCATAATTGCGGATGACCTGTAGGATTTCATTATCCGAAGCAAATATAGTCTCCTCCACGGTTAGGTTCGGGTCCATGACCGGTTCTTGCGCCAAAAAGGAAACGCGGGTAGATTTACGGTAGTTGACTTGCCCGGTATCTGGACTATCGGCTCCCGAAAGAATATTAAGGATGGATGTTTTTCCGGTGCCGTTTTTGGCGATAAGCGCAATTTTTTGGTCTTTGTTAATACCAAAGGAAAGGTTCTCAAAAAGGACCAGCTCGCCATAGGATTTGGAAATATTTTCAACGGTAAGTAGATTCATGTATATGTTGTTCGTTGTTCGTTCTTTGCGCTTCTTTGAAGCTATTTTACTACAGGGTCTATGCTTCTAAAATAGTGGAATAGAAAGGTATATCTGATGGCTAAGGTGGTTAAGAGCAATAGCATTAATATGGAAAACACTTGAATTTTCAATGCCCAGACCACCACCGATATAATAAGTAATAGCATAACCAGCATCATGTATGTTACCATCCAAGCAGGGATTTTCTTTTTGAGGAGATAGCCTCCAACGATTACGTTCGGACCAAAGGCCCAAAGTGCGTTATAGTTCATTTTCGTGGCCAAATGGTCCGTCCCGAACCATAGGAAAAGAATCAGGCACCCCGCGAGTCCGGTGACCAGAAATAGGGTACCATCCAACCAGGTGCTGCGTCTCTTGTTTTTGTAATCGAAATAGGTAACCGAGCCCACCAGTACGAATAGCATCCCCAGCCAAAAAGCAGGGGATACTAAAAAAAGGGTCGCGTCTTCTTGCTCCGGAATATCCACTAGTATATGTTCTGACGTTACGATTGGTTTACCATTGAGCGTCGTATGCTGCATTTGTTTGTACACATAAATCGGAAGGAACAGATGCTCGTACGGAGTTGCCTCACGATCTATTACCGATCCCAGCGCCAAATCTATCCCAAAATTGGACCACGTATTCGGATTCAGGCTCAGCCGCAGCAATTGTCGAAATGTGTAGTTGTTTTCAAGATGCCCATAATCGAATTTAAAATCGGCTCCAAGGGTTTTTTCGAACACCATGGGGATCCTTGTAGCGCAATTGTCGAACAGAAAATCGTATTTGTACTTTTTATGTTCAGGAAGTAGGTTGTTTTCTAAAAAGGCAACCACTTTGGTGCGTTGGTTTACATCTAAATCGAGCACCTGTTCCTTTACCCAACGCTGTTCTTGTTGGTATCCATATTCAAAGTATTTAAAGGGCATTCTTGAAATGGTATAGGCCAATTTACCCCGTGTGAAATTTAGGTAGAAATTCGGGTCTTCAAAATCGTAGGTGCCATAGCCGTATACTACATCGATCCCTAAAGCCGGGTCTTGCAGCCGAATGGCGCTATGGCCAAATTTAGCGGCCAATTCTTCACCGGTACCCACAGTTAACACGCTAATTTTTGACACTGGGGAGAGCGTTGCATCTTGGGACATTCCCATCTGATGCACCATTGCTACAAGAAGAAAAAATAAAATATTCCTTACCATTTTTACTGCTGCTTACGCAGCTGCAAAGATGCGAATAATAAGAGAATAGATGAATGTTGGATTTTTATTATTTAGAGGTGTTCGTTTACGCTCTGGTATTGGGGAAGCTTACACTGCCAACGTACCCATATAGGCACAATTACCTATATCCATTCTACAAGCTAGATACCATAACCTTTAAGATGTATAATGCAAGTATTATTGAATAACCTAAAGACTACGAGTGTAACCCCTCACATTTCCCAATATCCGTTTTGCTAAATTCCCTTTTTTTGGCAGTTTCTCATGTCCACCATTTAATTGTATTATTTTTAGACCCGCTAATCAAAGAACAAATAGGTTATAGTGGTTCCGTATGTTCTAATTTTATCACTATGAAAAAACATATTCCCAACGTTATCACCCTTTTAAACATGTATTGCGGTTGTATCGCCGCCGTGTTTGCGGTGTATAACAGGCTTGACGTTGCAGCGCTATTTGTTGCCCTGGGTATTTTCTTCGACTTTTTCGATGGGTTAGCGGCTAGGGCCTTACACGTAAAAAGTGAATTGGGACTTCAACTGGACTCCCTTGCCGATATGATTACGAGTGGGCTGGTACCGGGTATTGTTATGTTTCAATTACTGGCCATGTCCCAAACCAGTGGATGGGGAGACAGTGCCCATATTCTTTTTGAGAACGGTGATATTCAATTCCAGCATCTACTGCCATTTTTTGGATTCATAGTCACGTTGGCATCGGGCTACAGACTGGCGAAATTTAATATTGATGAAAATCAGACTGCTTCTTTTATTGGATTACCGACACCTGCAAACGCACTCTTAATTTTATCGTTGCCCCTAATTTTGCTGTACCAGAACAACGATCTGCTGAACGGAATTATTTTAAACCCTTGGTTCTTGGTCGGGCTGACATTGCTTAGTGCATATGTATTAAACTGCAGCTTACCTTTGTTCGCATTGAAGTTTAAAAACATGAGCTTCACCGATAATGCCATGCGCTATATTTTTCTGATTGTTAGTGTGGTATTGATCATCACCATGCAATATATGGCCATACCGCTCATTATTCTTTTTTACGTGGCCAGCTCTTTTGTACAGCACAAGTTTCAATAACCTTATATAAAAATCCCATGGATACCACGATTACCGACGACCAAACGGAATTTTGGCTTAGCGGCCCCATATCCGATATACCCGCTTTGTTACAACCTGCTGCGCACGCACTATTACAATCGGATCGGGAATTGAAAAGGTATACTTCAGAGTTCCCCAAAGAACTACTTTGGGCGAAAGTTGGGGGTAGGGCATCCGTTGGTTTCCATATGAACCACCTTACCGGAGTGTTGGATCGATTACTTACCTACGCAAAATCAGAATCGCTGTCGGAAGGGCAGTTTCAATTTTTAAAGAATGAAGCGAGCTTCGATCTAAATACAGAGGTCATCGATTTACAGCATCAATTTTCGAGTAAGGTCTCAGAGGCAATTGCGTATTTTAAGTCACTTGACGATACTACTTTAACGGAAACACGATACGTAGGCCGTAAAAAACTGCCGACTACGGTTATAGGGCTACTTTTTCATGCCGCTGAACATAGTCAACGGCACATTGGTCAACTTTTGGTTACGGCAAGTGTCCTGAAATCTAGGATAGCTTAATTTAGTAAGGGACGATGAACAAGAAACCATGAAGGACAGTGTACTCATTATAGGAGCAGGGCTAACGGGGCTTTTAGCGGCGTACAGACTACAAAGTCTGGGTATTGAGGTTTCGGTGGTAGAGGCCAGGGATAGAATAGGAGGTAGAATACATACCGTTAACGCTACACATGCCCGAGTCGAAATGGGCGCCACTTGGTTCAACGATTCCCATATTTTGGTTAAGGAACTCATTGAAGAATTTCAATTGCCCTACGTTGAACAATTCCTGACCGGGACTTCGTATTTTCAGACCTTTTCGAACGTACCACCGCAGGAAATTACTGTTCCAAAGGACAGTCCCAGCTACCGTTTTACATTGGGTACCATCAGTTTGGTGGAAGCCATTCACGCCAAATTAAAACCGCATACCGTTTCCTTGAACGAGCAGGTCACGCGGTTGGATTTTCTAAAACAGCATGTAGAAATAACCACTTCGAAGGGAGCACGTAC
>JBARCC010000061.1:0-1658 GCA_049793635.1 Maribacter sp.
CCTTTTGCCGGTCATCAAAACCAGCTATGCTAACAAATTTCAACATCTTCATTTGAGATGCGCCAAAAACGAACTTGCTGATGGAAAAAAACTATAGGTAAATCTGTTGGTTTACAAAATCCTCCTGACGGTCTTTTTCAATACGAAGTCTAAATGACTTCGACATGCATACATCTATCCAAAATCTTCGGTAATGATATTTTCCTTTGAGACGTTCAGTTCCTTAAGGGAATTTACCACACTATCCATCATAGGAGGCGGCCCGCACACGTAGAATTTTTTGTCCAAATCGGCCACTTGGTCTTTGATGTACTGTTTGTCGATCACCCCATGAGTATGGTTGCTGCTTCGTTCTTCGGAAAGAATATTGATAAAATTTTTCCCAAGCCATTTTTCAAAATCCGACTTTAGAATGATGTCTTTTTCGCGTTTATTTCCGAATATCAATTTATTACCATCCAATTTTCCTTTTCCTGCTAAATCCTTTAGGATTGCAATAAAAGGAGTTACGCCGGCGCCCCCGGCCAAAAATACGCCTGGCCCCTTGTAGGCAATTGCGCCCCATGCATCGCTTATCAGAAGCGTATCTCCTTGCTCCAAGGTTTGCAACTGATCGGTGACCCCGTCGTGGTCTGGATATACTTTAATAGTAAATTGTAAATACCCATCATCGGGCAAACCCGTAAAGGTGAACGGCCTTTTTTCCTCTTTCCATTTGGGTTGGTCAATTGCCAATTCACATGCCTGCCCTGGGTAAAAACTATATCCCGCAGGCCTATCGGTCTGTATTTGCAATACATTGTGCGTTATAAATCCTATTTCTTGTATCGTTATCTTATGTGCCATATGTATAATTATCCTATTTATATTGTTTTTTTAATGATTCGCCCGAGTACACGGTACCTACGAAAGTGAATCCAATGCTTTTCCGATGAGGGTATCACCCTCAAGAATTTCAAAGGTTTTGTTGACCATCGCGTCGTCGTGCAAACATCTGACCAAGGTTTGGGCTACATCGGCCCTTGTAATTTTACCCTGTGCTTCAAAATGGGACTCTAGTTTTATTTTACCCGTTCCGGCGTCGTTGGTCAACGTACCTGGCCTCACGATAGAATACGTTAAATCACTCTTCATCAAATAGGCATCTGCATTTTGTTTTGCTTTTAAATAGTCCTGTAAATCCTCGGCGGCCTCAGGGTTATCCGCCCCCATGGAACTCAGCATAACGAATTTTTTGATATTCGCTTTCTTTGACACATCAATTAACTTTTTAGCTCCCTCCTGGTCTACGGCAACCACTTTTTTTCCACCCGAACCTGCTGCGAAAATGACTTTGTCAACATTTTTTACGGTATGTTCCAAATCCTCTTCTAAATCACCGAGCACTGTATCGATACCCTTATCCTTAAATTGGGATAATTGCTCCTCTTTTCTGACCATTGCAATGGGGTTAAAGTATTGCGAAGCTTTTAATAATGTCACTACTTTTTTACCTGTGGTACCATTGGCACCGGCTACTAATATATTTTCCATTTCTTTTTTATTTCTATTCTAAATATGACTAAAAACAAGGGATTCGCTTAATCATTTCGGGGTTATTATTAGCTCTAACCCAAATACTCTTCATGAATGGACATAGCAAAGGGATAGAGCACTAG
>JBARCC010000062.1:0-3128 GCA_049793635.1 Maribacter sp.
ATAGGGATATCATAGGTTTTATGGAGGTAATAGACGATAACATCAGCGTCCGTGAATTTTCGAGTGGTGCAGAGATCATCAAAGGATACGATGCATGTAAAACTGTTTACGACGCCTTGTTCGAGGCTTCCCCGAACTTACACTCTAAAGTTCTCACCCGTACCGTTTTTGGCAATAAAGTCATTGACCATGAATACATTACCGGTAGAAATGGGAGTAAGCAGCCGATTGAATTGGTACTCATTTATGAAGTGAACGATGAAAAAATCACAGAGATTACCGTTCTCAGAGAACAAGAATAATGCGTAACTTTGTTCGAAATTTAACAATACCCATACAAAAAGTTATATAATGTCGAAAATAGCAGCAGAATTCGGTATACTTCAAGCGTTAAAAGCATTAGGAATTACCGATATCAACGAAGGGACTTCTACCGGTTCGCATCATTTTTCCTCAGGAGAAACAATTGCTTCCTACTCGCCCGTTGATGGTTCTTTAATCGGTAAAGTGAAGGCCACCACCAAAGAGGATTATGAAAAAGTAATGCAGGCCGCAACGGAAACCTTTCCCGTTTGGCGAAAAAAACCGGCCCCACAGCGCGGTGAAATGGTTCGGCAATTCGGAGAAAAACTAAGAGAACTTAAAGAACCCCTTGGAAAATTGGTTTCCTATGAAATGGGCAAGAGCTATCAGGAAGGTTTGGGAGAGGTTCAAGAAATGATCGATATCTGCGATTTCGCGGTAGGCCTGTCAAGACAACTTCATGGGCTGACCATGCACTCGGAGCGACCCGGACATAGAATGTACGAACAATACCACTCGTTAGGGGTTGTAGGTATCATATCGGCATTCAATTTTCCTGTAGCCGTATGGGCATGGAATACCGCTTTAGCATGGATCTGTGGTGATGTTTGTGTGTGGAAACCTTCAGAAAAAACTCCGCTGTGCGGTGTCGCCTGTCAAAACATCGCGGCAACCGTTCTAAAGGCCAATGCCTTGCCCGAAGGCATTTCATGCTTGATTAATGGGGATTATAAGGTTGGAGAATTCATGACGCATGACCAACGTATACCCTTAATATCGGCAACGGGATCTATTCGAATGGGTAAAATAGTTGCCCAAGCGGTAGCTGCTAGGCTAGGAAAATCCTTATTGGAACTGGGTGGGAACAATGCCATTATCGTAACCCCCGACGCTGACCTTAAAATGACAGTGATCGGTGCCGTTTTTGGTGCGGTAGGTACCGCCGGACAACGCTGTACCTCCACTCGACGATTGATCATTCATGAATCGATGTACGATACCGTAAAGGATGCCATGGTATCGGCCTATAAACAATTGCGCATAGGAAATCCTTTGGATGAAAACAATCATGTTGGTCCTTTGATCGATAAAGACGCGGTGGTCCACTATAAAAAAGCGCTTGAAAAAGTGGTTTCGGAAGGTGGAACGTTAATTGTAGAAGGTGGTGTTTTGGAAGGTGAAGGTTATGAAAGTGGATGTTATGTAAAACCGGCCATAGCCGAAGCTAAAAATTCGTTTGACATCGTGCAACATGAAACGTTCGCACCCGTACTGTACCTATTGAAATATACGGGCGCTGTTGAAAATGCGATAGCCTTGCAAAACGGAGTCGTTCAGGGGCTATCCTCTGCAATTATGACCAATAACCTAAGGGAAGCAGAGCATTTTCTTTCGGCTTGGGGCAGCGATTGTGGTATCGCCAATGTAAATATTGGAACTTCGGGAGCAGAAATCGGCGGTGCGTTCGGGGGTGAAAAAGAAACCGGTGGTGGTAGGGAAAGTGGTTCAGATGCATGGAAAGTATACATGAGAAGGCAAACCAATACCATTAATTACACTACGGAGTTACCCTTGGCACAAGGCATTAAGTTTGACCTATAAATTGTACGGATAGTGCTTTTTGCTATTGTGATTATAGTATTGAGAAATCGGGCTTAGCTGCTTTTTACACTTGTATTCAAAATATACATCCTATCTTCCTTACGGTAGATCAGGATGTATTTGTTTAAGGACTCATTTCTCATTTATCACGTAAGCGTTACCTCCATTTAAGGTAACCTATACCCACAGAACCTGAATGCACATGTGCAAACAATACCCTCCACATGCATTCGATTTGGGTGAACATCGTAAGTACACGTATTATCAACTAAAATTCGCTTGACCCTAATCCCCAATATAGCTCTGAAACAAGACTTAGTTACCCGTCCCCTCGCCTTCTCTGAAGGATGATTGCTAAATTCGCTCCGGCAGATGTACACACCCTTTACAATTATAACTACATCCACTTTAAAACCCTTATTGATATGGATGATGGTTTCAGCCTGTATATCTACTAGTAATTGACTATTAGTGAATTAGCGGTACCAATCTAGATTCTTTTAAGATTTTTTTAATACATTGTGTGGCAAACGCTAAACCCTATTTGCAATGACGAAAACAACCACCAATTTACTTTTGATGACGATTACCATTGTAGGCGGCACGTATTTTTATAGTACATGTTGTAGCGAATGCGGTAATCTTACATCGACCGAAATCGCAGAACAACCGTTAATTACCGAAGCGCCCGAATATACTTCGTTCCCATTCTCGGTCGATGGTAACGGTTTTTCCTATTCCACCAACGACAATTATAATTTCAATAGTTCATCACCGACCCTTTTATTGCCTTTGAGCCAAGAACTGACTGCTGGTATTAATGAATTACAGCGTTTCTTGGAATCCAATGAAACAAGCGTATTGAACTTTACCGGATATTATAAGAGTGATGAAGTAAATAATTCTGTGTTCCCCAATTTAGGAATCGCAAGGGCCAACGCTATAAAAAACGATTTAGCTTCAACAGGTATTTCTACGGCGCAAATCAATACCATGGGGAAAGTAATTGATGAAATGTTCGCTGTGGACACCATTTATCGGGGTGCCGCCTTTTTTAGTATCGAAAAGAAATCCAATACCGACGAAGCTGAGCTCAGAGCACTCTACGACGGCATCAAAACAAATCCGTTGATACTCTATTTCAATACCGCTGCGGCGTCGATAAATTTAGATATGGAACAGCGTGAAAAAGTAGCCGATATTTCTAAATACGTGGATAAGGT
>JBARCC010000063.1:0-6661 GCA_049793635.1 Maribacter sp.
GGGTAGAGTAATCGCGGTTCAAATGGCCCCATCGGGTCTGTACCACACCGATTTCTTTATCTTTAAAATAAATGACGGTTTTTTTCAACCAATCGGCCGCTGGCATAAAATCGGCATCGAAAATAGCGATGAACTCACCCTTTGCAATCTCTAGTCCCTCTTTAAGGGCACCTGCTTTGAACCCAGACCTATCGGTTCTGCGTATATGTTGAATGTCTAGACCGGTCTCCTGTAATTTAGCGATGCTTGCGGCGGTAGCGATTACCGTATCGTCGGTAGAATCGTCCAATACCTGAATTTCTAATTTGCTCTTCGGATACTCGATTTTGGCGATGTTTTCCAGTAATCGATCCATCACGTACTCTTCGTTGTAGACCGGAAGTTGAATGGTCACGAACGGAATCTCCTTGGGATCCATCAAATTATATTTTGGAGCCGATTGGTCCTGTCTCTTTTGACCCAGATAGTTCACCAAAAGATTGAGTTGCGCTAGACTGTAGAAGAAAATCAACAGTAACGAAATACTATAGATGACGATGATGAAATATGCGAATGCTAGTGCCATATTATTTTATGCTGTATTTAAAGATCCAACCCAATATCTTAATGCCGGCAAATATACTACCTTTTACGGTTCCAGACACTTTTGAAATGCCTATTCTTCTTTTGTAACGTACTGGTACTTCGACGTATGTCATTTTTTTGCGTAAAACCTTCAACTGCATCTCCACCGTCCATCCGTAGGTCTTGTCCTCCATTTCCAATTCCTTGAGCTTTTCGTACTTAATCGCTCTAAAAGGACCTAAATCGGTAAACGTTGCCTTAAAAAACAATCGCATCAAAAAAGTGGCCAACCAGTTCCCGAACACTTGTTGCGGGGTCATCGAGCCTTCTTCCCGTAAACTTTTTTTTCGGGCACCGACCACGAAATCGACATCGTCCTCTATAATCGGGGCGACCACGATATCCAATTCCTCGGGATAATCGGAATAGTCTCCATCGATAAATACGACAATATGAGGTGGTTTGGATTGCGACGCAATATATTCCAAGCCGCGCAAACAGGCATATCCGTATCCTTTCCTGAGTTCGGTCAAGACGGTAGCCCCCGCTTGTTCTGCATTCCTTACCGTCTCGTCTGTAGAATTATTGTTGATAACTATTACTTCGGAAACCGATTTCGGGAGTTCTTGAATGACATGGGCAATGGAATCGGCTTCATTGAACGCCGGTATGATTACTTTAATATCCGCCATTATTTTAACTCTGATACGTGGTTCTCTTTGGTAAAATCACCGAAATTTTCCCACTCGTCAATTTTTTTCCCATGCGCATACTTTTCGGCGGACACCAGTTTCCCCTGCCGATATTTTAAACAAAACCCATCTTTTACGCCGTCGGTGAGTTGGCATTTATGATCGACGCTACCCTTTTTATCGTAAAACAGCCACCAACCGACCTGCTGATCATTTTTAAAATGGCCTTCTTTTATGCGTATCCGATGTTCATCAAAAAAGAACCAATACTGTTCTTTCTTATCATAGGCAAACGTACCTTGTTCGGCCACCTTTCCGTTTTCATGATAAAATTTCCAATACCCGGTCTTTACATGAAAACGCATCCACCCTTCGCTACGTAGGTCCCCATTTTCATTCACGTTGCGTGCATAGCGTTTATGATCTGTTTGGGCATCTGAAAATAAGGGCCAAAAGACAAAAAGGACAGCTATCATCGTGACTAGTTTCATACTTATTTTTTATTCACCAAATCCATGAGGTCAACATCGTTCCCAAGGAGAATTTCGGTAGGGTTGATACGTCCTTTTTCGGGACCGTTCTCTAATTTAAGCACACCTCTTGGGCATACCGCAGAACAAATGCCGCAACCGACACAACTGGAGCGTACGATGTTTTCACCTTTCTGCGCATAGGCCCGTACATCTATACCCTGTTCGCAATACGTGGAGCAATTGCCGCACGAAATGCATTGACCGCCATTGGTGGTAATCCTAAAACGTGACTTAAACCGTTGCACAAACCCCAGGTAGGCCGCCAAAGGGCAACCAAAACGGCACCATACCCTGTTCCCGAAGATGGGATAGAATCCTGTTCCGATGACCCCAGCGAAAATGGAACCGATAGCCAAACTATATACGTTCTGCACGTTTTGGGTCTTTATCCCCAATACGGTACCCGTCTCTGAAAAGAAACTGAAAAGGGTCATGCCGGTCATGACCACAGCGAACAATAATACCCCGTGTACCAACCAACGTTCCACTTTCCAAGCGAACAGCGACTTATCCGAATGTTGCCTGTAGGGGTCACCTAGCGTTTCCGCAAGACCACCACAACCACATACCCAAGAGCAATACCAACGTTTCCCGAAAAAATAGACCATTACCGGAACAACGATCAAGGTGAGGATGACACCCCAGAAGAGAATGAATATGCCGATACCACCGCTGCTTAGAAGTGACTTTAGGTTCCATTGAAAAAAGAAATCATAATCTAACGGAAACGCATTTTTGAAATCATAATAGGGCATTTGTAGCCTTACCATAATTTCGGGTATCAAAAAGGCGAATACGATCTGGAAGAACAAAACGGATGTGGTACGGAACATCTGATAGCTATTATGCCTGTATTTTATATACATGCGTACCGCCATAACGGTCATCACTGTGCAGTACATAAACCCGTATACGAACCAATGGCCAGCAGGGTTGCCACTTAGCGCCTCACTAATGGGGTCGACCAAATAGGTCCAATTTACCGCAAATTCGGAACGGAAATAAAGTACCAAATAAAAACTGACCAAAAAGACAAATACCATCCAGGCGATCCACCCTCTGTTGGTACTGTTTTGATGGTAAATATGGTCATTTTTAATGCCTTTTTTCCCTAACAGTTTCACGTTGGGTAAAATGAACATGAGGGCGCCGATGATTCCGAGACCGAAGGTCAAGAACCACATCAATCCTTTATGTTCTACGATAAACCCGGTACCCGATAGTTTACCAAGCTCTGCCGCCATATCATGGGGTTTAATGTAGATGACGACATTGTACTCACGATTCTCCTTATGCTTCGCATTCACACGCATTAACGGCTCCGTAATCTCACTGGAGAATGACCACATGCCTTCGAAAGGTTTGCCGATCACGTTGTTCTCGATCTCGGTAATGAACAGTTCGCTTTTGATGCCCTTGTTTTCAACGAAATCGTGAAAGGCCTTGTCTGAAAGTCTGAACGTTCCTAAGAAAGGCAGGGCGGTAAAAAGGGCCAAGCCCACCAAAAAAATGACAAGACCGGTATTTTTGATTGATTTCATGCGACGGTGAATAGGGTTTTGGCGTTATTTAGTTTGCATTCCCAAAGATGCGTTTCCAGCTTTTCTTTTTGGCAACACTATTTTTATTGAAATCGGTATTGTACTTGGCCACGATTTCGTCTTCGTACACCGTGTAGAATTCGGGGTCAAAATTGGCGTCTTTCAAGTATTCCATAATATAGTCGACATTACGTTCTTCGGTAAGCCATCTATCAAAAATTTCATGGCGCATGCGAATACCAAAGGTATTAATGCCCAAAAATTGATGACTGTTCTTATCGAACGCTACGGTAATACATATTTTTTCTTTGGGATGGCGCCAATGAAAATGTTGCTCATGTTCTTCTTTGTTTCTCTCACTAAAGACCCATCCATAGGTTTGATATTCTATATCCAAAAACTTGGCGGAATTGAACCAGTGTCCGGGGTTATATTCCATAGGGTTTCCACATAGGGTCTGGGCCAAGGTTTCGCCCATCATTCTACCGGTGTACCAAACCGCTTCAATGGCCCTTCTATTGCCTATGGCTTCCCGTTGTTCCGCACAATCCCCAATGGCATACACATCTTTAGCACTCGTTTCCAACAACCGGTTTACTTTTACGCCCTTGCCCAATTCGATGCCCGATTCCGTAAGAAAATCAATATTCGGAGTCACCCCGGCGGTAAGGCCTACAACATTGCATTGAATGGTATCCCCCTTGTCGGTCACTACGGCTTTTGCGTTTCCATGCTCATCGGCAAGTATTTCTACCAAATTGGTGTCTAGGCGTAAATCGATATGGTGTTCGAGGATATGTTCGTTGATCATGGCAGATTCTCCCGCGGGCAGCACTCCGTTCCAAAAGCTCTTTTCCCGCACCAAGAACGTAACGGGGATGTCCCTTGTTCTTAACATTTCCGCCATTTCAATACCAATAAGTCCGCCGCCAACGATCACCGCCCTTTTACAAATGACGTTGTTGGGTGCGTGTTGCTCTAACGTATCTAAATCCTGCTTGGAGTAAAGGCCCTGAACTCCCTTTAAATCTTGTCCTGGCCAACCGAAGGTATTGGGTTTGGAACCCGAGGCAATCACTAATTTATCGAAATCGACCGTTTTTCCGTCCGTTAGTTCAATGCATTTTTTGTACGGATGCACCTTTTGTACGTAGCCTTTTAACAGATCGATAGTGTTCTTTTTCCAGAACCAATTTTCATAGGGTTGCGTATGCTCGAATTTCATGTGGCCCATGTACACATACATCAGTGCGGTACGCGAAAAAAAATATTCGGTCTCCGCTGAAACGATGGTAATCTTCTTATCGGACAATTTTCTAATATGCCTTGCCGCAGAAACTCCGGCAATGCCATTTCCTATGATTACAATATGTTCCATGTAGGGTTGTTGATGGTAGTTATGTCGTGCCCAAAGGTAATACCTTAACAAAGAATCTCTAATTTTTAAGAAAATAAATACGTTATAAATCTGTGATACTTTCCCTCTAATTTTGAAATTATAACCTATATAACCTATATAAGCTACTTATAAATGTACTCGTTTGTGGACCTATTGGTAGATGAGACTACATCTTGAGTTTACATAAAAAAGAATAAAAATTGTTGGGTTTAAGAAAAAGAAGCGACCCACTGTTAACTATCAACGTGATTAAAAATTACCAAATGAAAAATAGATTTATACTTAAATTACTTATGATGTTCTTCGTTTCTGGAGTTTCCGCCCAAGGATTAACGGAGTACTTTACCAATACCGATAATTTCCTAAAGAGTATCGTTATAGACGGCCGGGTAAATTACAAGAAAATTAAAAATAACCCGAGTGTATTAAAAGCGCTGTTAGTGGCAGCAACGAAGGTTTCGGTCAATAAGAACGAAGCCGATCAATACAAGGCATTTTGGATCAATACCTATAATCTTTTGGTCATTAATAGTATTGTAGAAAACTATCCCTTAAAATCACCTTTGGAGGTGGCTGGTTTTTTTGATAAAAAGAAATACGCCGTTGGTGGTGAAAATATCACACTTAATGATATAGAGAACAAATTGCTTCGGGGAAATTTTCCTTCGGAAGCCAGGTTTCATTTTGTATTGGTCTGCGCTGGTCTGGGTTGCCCCCCTATCATCAATACAGCTTATATGCCATCTACCTTGAATGAACAATTACAGAAACAAACGGCAATCGCGCTTAATAATGACAATTTTATACAGGTAACTAAGAATAGGGTTAAGGTGTCCCAAATATTCGAATGGTATACAGGTGATTTTGAGCAAGGTGGCACCAGTTTGGTCGAGTTTATTAACAACTACAGAAAAGAAAAGCTTCCGGAGAATAGTAAAGTATCCTACTATCCATACGATTGGACCTTAAACGAGGTCAACTAAAAACAACATTAACTAAAACAAGTACGAATGAATCGACTAAAAAGAAATTTATTTCTGGCAGGTATGCTTTTCGCATTTTACAACGGAGTAGGGCAAGATAGTTTACAACAGAAAAGCAACATTCAACAGTACACACCTTCTAAACTAATAGGCAAGGGTCAAGTAGATGTAAAGTGGTTCAATAACCTGTATACTCAAACGGAAAGTACGTTTAGCGAAGGTAAGGAACCTCGACAATCGTTTTTTACGGCTACGTTGGAATTTTATACGGGAGTGGGCAAGCATAATAGGGTGAATCTTGGTGTTATAGCCAGGTTACGTTCAAATGTCATAAGCTCCCAAAATGATGAAAGAGGAGCACTTGATGTATTCAGCTTCAGTGGAGATGATAATTCCCGATCTGGGCTTACCGCTTTTGCACCATCCATAAAATTTGTACCATTCACATCGGTGAGTAATTTTTCTATACAGAGTTCACTCTTTATTCCATTAATAGACAATGAGACTGAAAACGGAGTGTTCTTAGAGCAAAAGGGTTTTGTGTGGCAAAATCGATTGTTTTATGACTACACGTTCCCGGGTAATACATGGCAACTCTTTACAGAACTCACCACAGAAGTTAACTTCGGGGATAAAGCGAAGAGCTTTGCCAATAACAGTTTGAACATTAATCCCGGCGTTTTCTTAAGTTATTTTCCCAGCGCTAAGTTTACGGTTTTGGCTTTGGCGCAACACTCACAACGCTTGGATTTAGGGAACAACTTTGCACAGGATTTTACCGCATTGGGTGGGGGAGCCAAGTATCAATTGACCAAAGCGATTAATGTCGAAGTGTTGTACACCAATTTTGTAAGAGGCAGCAATACGGGTTTGGGTGAAACCTTTAATCTTGGGCTAAGGGGTATTCTCTAACGTGGATGTAAAAGCTGAATGTTGATGACCTTGCCTC
>JBARCC010000064.1:0-9801 GCA_049793635.1 Maribacter sp.
GTCAAACAGGACGAACTTAGAAGTGCCCTTGAAAATTGGCGACAATCAACAGGCGATGTTGCTGACGACCCATTAGAAATTAAAACAAGACAACCTGAAAAATAGCACGAGCATGAACCTAATCGAACGATATACTTTCATTCTTGCCCTACTCTTCATGACGATGGGCTGCAAAGAAGAGAAAAAGGTAGAAGTTGAAGAAGCACCAGAAAAAAGGCCAAACATCATCTTTATCATGGACGACCAACACCGTTGGGATGCTTTGGGAATGGTCAATCCTGTGGTTATTACGCCTACGTTGGACAGTCTCGCAAAGGAAGGTGTATTTTTTGATCAAGCGGTCTGTCAGGCACCAATGTGTGTTCCGAGTCGGAACTCGATTATGTTCGGTATGTATCCTAACCAAACGGGAGTATATAGAAATAGTGGGGGCGTTCCAGATTCCTTACAACCTGGTAAAACTATGGCACAGTACTTTAAGGACGCTGGTTATGAAACTGCAGGTTTTGGAAAAACCCATTGGGGAAAATTTAAAACAGATACCCGTGGATTTGAAACCCGCTACACATCTGAAATACCCGAAAAAGGCGGTATCAGTATGGCGGAGATGGATCCAGAAGCCAAAGCAAGGTACGATGCTGAAATTGCAGATATGGGTCCAGGTGAAGAGAACAATTTGGGCTATTTGGGTTTTACAAGTAAACTGCCCGAAGAAGACCATCGTGATGGCTGGATTACCAAACATGCGATAGATTATATCGAAAAACGAAATGATGAAAGGCCTCTATTTTTCTACCTGTCCTACATGAAACCACACGCAGGACACAATGTGCCTGAAGGCTATGAAGATTTATATGACTTGAACAATATCACCTATGCCAAACAACCACCTTGGGAAAAGGACTATTCCCCACATTCTGAAGGAGTCAACAGAAGGGATATGTATGAGAACCATTGGGAAAAAGCACCTGTTGAAGAATGGAAATCAATGACCATGCGTTATTATGCTAACGTTACTTGGATTGATGATATGATGGGAAGGGCTTTGAAAGCCTTGAAAGCAAAAGGTCTTTTGGATAATGCGATTATTGTTTACACGTCCGACCATGGTGAAATGTTGGGGGAGCATTATTACCGATTCAACAAATACAATTTATATGATGCAAGTGTAAAAGTTCCTATGATTTTAGCTGGAAGCGCTCTACCTGAGTCGGTGAATAAAAATAGTATCAATTCCACACCTACTGAAAATATTGACATCATGCCCACTCTTTTGGATTTTGCAGGAATTAAAACAGAAAAATCACTTCCAGGAGAAAATCTTCTCGCAAAAAACAGACGGAATGCAAGTTTCTCAGCGCTTCACGAACGCGAGGGCGAAGCGGCATTTATGTGGAGAACCAACGATTACAAATTAATCTTGGTCTTTGAACGCCAAAAG
Organism: Maribacter sp.; assembly: GCA_049793635.1. Classification (GTDB taxonomy): domain Bacteria; phylum Bacteroidota; class Bacteroidia; order Flavobacteriales; family Flavobacteriaceae; genus Maribacter. The sequence goes on from JBARCC010000064.1 coordinate 1,442, forward strand.
CAAACCAAGGATTATGGAAAAGAACATATTCTTACCGGTGAGTTTTATAACCTCGAACAAGATCCAAATGAATGGAACGACCTATATGAAAAAGAAGGAACTCAAACCACACAAAAGCAATTTTCGGAGCAACTGATTGCGCATTTAAGGAAACAATGATATCAAACAGACGCACTATGTAAACAAACGTGGATATTGAGCTACAGATGATGTATATAATATTAATGAAGAGTAACAGATGAAACACAGTATCATTTACATATTTTTTACCATTACCTTGGTCGCATGTAAACAGAACGCTGAACCCCCAAAAGTAAAGCCATTACAAAGTAGGCCGAATGTTTTGATATTGCTTACAGATCAATGGCGCGCGCAGGCAACGGGCTATGCGGGGGACCCGAACATTAACACCCCGTATCTGGATAGTTTGGCCGTCCTAAGCGTCAACTTTAAGAACGCAGTATCTGGCATGCCGGTCTGTTCTCCCTTCAGAGCTTCCCTTTTGACGGGACAACGACCATTGACCCATGGGGTTTTTATGAACGATGTACAATTGGATACCAATGCGGTAACTATGGCCAAGGTATTTGCCAAGGAAGGATATGAAACTGGTTACATCGGTAAATGGCATTTGGACGGCCATGGTAGATTACAGAATGTTCCCCCAGGAAAAAGAAGGCAGGGTTTCGAGTTTTGGAAAGGCAACGAGTGCACCCATGACTATAACGCATCTATTTTTTATAGCAATGACGATCCCGAGCGAAAAATATGGGAGGGCTACGATACTTTTGAACAGACCGATGCAGCTTTAGCATATATCGGCGACCAAAAGACCTCTAAAAACCCTTTCTTACTGGTTGTATCCTATGGCACTCCGCACGCCCCCTATCATACGGCTCCCGAAGAATACCGAAATCGTTTTGATCCCAAGAAGATTGTCTTACGTGAAAACGTGCCCGACCGTATGAAAGAACAGGCAAAAAAAGACCTTGCCGGGTACTACGCCCACATCGCCGCTTTGGATGATATGATCGGGAAGGTCATTGGAAACCTGAAAGACACCGGTCAGCTTGAAAACACGGTTATTGTGTTCACTGCAGATCATGGAGACCTTTTGGGGTCGCATGGAGCTTATAAAAAGCAACAACCCTACGAGGAATCGGCAAGGGTACCGATGTTGTTTCACATCCCCAAAAATTTGAACATTGCTACCGGAGAAAGGGAGGCCTTGATGAATTCCGAGGATATCATGCCTACGATTTTAAGCATATGCGACATTCCAATTCCCGATACTGTAGAAGGCATTGATTACAGGCCGTATTTAGAAGGGAAAGCCAAAGTTGGCGACACGACCTTATTGACTTGTGTTCAACCGTTCGGGCAATGGAACAAAGTACAACATGGTGCAAGGGAGTATCGGGCGATTAAAACGAAACAATATACCTACGTACGAGATATGAAAGGTCCTTGGTTATTCTTTGACAACACAAAAGACCCCTATCAGATGGACAACCTGGTTGGAAAGTCTGAATACGCTTCGCTTCAAAAGGAAATAAATCAAAAATTAACAGAGATGTTAAGGAAAACTGGAGATGAATTTTTATCTGGGAATGAATATCTAGAAAAATGGGGGTATCCCGTTGATGATACTGGTACCGTGCCCTATACCGAATAGGTCGAAAGTTGATATTATCTAAAAAGCGAGGATAAATATCACATAATCTGTAAAAAGTACATTTGAAATGAAAACTATCCGATTGACATGCTTTGTAATACTATGTTTTCTACCTGTTAAAAAAATCTTTGCTTCTCCAATACAACTATTTTCCGTTACTCAAGATACAATAAGGCCTAATATCATCTTCATACTTACGGACGACCAACGCTTCGATGCGTTAGGTTACGCTGGTAATAAATTCATAACCACACCTGAAATGGACAAACTGGCCAAATCAGGTACATATTTCAAAAATGCCATGGTGTCCACACCTATTTGCGCAGCTAGTAGGGCAACGATTCTGACGGGACTATATGAACGTACGCACAACTTCAATTTTTCTACCGGTAATATCCGCTCGTCCTACATGGAAACCTCTTATCCAAAAATTTTGAAAGAGAATGGTTACCATACTGGTTTTTATGGAAAATATGGGGTTCTTTATGATAGCCTCGATAAACAGTTCGATGATTATGAATCGTATGATCGCAATGGTAAATATGCAGACCGGCGAGGTTATTATTATAAAACATTGGGCAATGATACCGTTCATCTTACGCGATATACGGGTCAGAAAGCTTTGGATTTTATCGATAATGCAGACGCTTCAAAACCTTTCTGCCTTTCGTTAAGCTTCAGTGCGCCACATGCCCATGACAATGCAGAGGAACAATATTTCTGGCAGGAAGAATCAGAAAAATTACTGCAAGAGGTTATCATGCCAGATCCTGAACTAGTTGGAAGCGACTATTTCAACGCTCAGCCCAAAAATGTGCGAGATGGCTTCAGTAGGGTTCGTTGGACCTGGCGATACAACACCCCAGAGAAATACCAACACAGTGTAAAAGGCTATTATAGAATGATTACAGGCATAGATCGAGAAATCGGAAACATTAGAGCGCAATTAAAGAAAAACGGGCTTGATAAAAATACCGTAATCGTTCTAATGGGTGATAACGGATATTTTTTGGGAGAGCGCCAGTTGGCGGGCAAATGGCTATTGTACGACAATTCGGTTCGTGTTCCCCTGATTGTTTACGATCCACGGATTAAAAATCATGCTGATAGTGATGCACTCGCCCTTAACGTGGATATACCTTCCACTATTTTGGACCTTGCGGGAATTCCCCAACCGGATAATTGGCAAGGCAAAAGCCTAATACCTATCCTAAAAGGAAACCTCCAAGGTTTTGAGCGCGATACAGTGCTGTTGGAACACCTTTGGGAGTTCGAACACATTCCGCCAAGTGAAGGCGTTCGCACGATCGAATGGAAGTATTTCAGATATGTGAACGATAAAAACTGGGAGGAACTTTACAATCTAAAAAGCGACCCAAAGGAAATAGACAATTTGGCCACAGACCCGGATTATTTCGAAAGACTAAAGGCATTCAGAAAAAAGACGGATAATTTAGCTCTAACCTATAGTGATGTATATTCTATAGGACCTTCTAAATTGAAATTTGATAAAAACTCTTTATTATTCCAATGGAAAATACCCCGAATGGTAATTTCACAATCGGCGTATCAGCTTCTCGTTGCCTCTTCAGAAGAAAACCTCATCAATAATGCAGGTGATATCTGGAACAGTGGCCGAATAGAAAGTAATATGTCCAATAAAATATTGTTTCATGGGGAAAAATTGAAAAAAGGAACGTCTTATTTTTGGAAGGTACGTGTTTGGGATGAAGATAATCGATTAACAAGATATTCGGAAAAAAAGGAGTTTATTGTTCGATAGTGGTTTAATAATCTGAAAGCAAACATTTAATGAGGTACGGTGCACATTCAATACCTTACAAAATTTGAAAAATAAAAATTTCTAACTATGAGCCATTTGGTCAGAATGTTGTACCTACATTATACCTAAAATAAAAAAGCCGAGACATACATCTCAGCTTTTCCCTTTAAGTACTCGAGGCGGGAATCGAACCCGCACTCCGAAGAACTGGATTTTGAATCCAGCGCGTCTACCAGTTCCGCCACTCGAGCAAATGTGCCCATTGCACAGGCACTTAAAATAGGAATGCGAAATTAAAAAAATATTTTCTTTCTACCACCAAAAATTATCATATTTATGCATTCGCAACCAAATATAATTTTTAAATTTGCACCTCCTTAAAAAACAGGGACTTCCATCAAACGGGAGTTTCTGGTCGGGAAACCATACATACTTAAGACATGCCATATCAAGTTCCTCAACCAAAAATCTTTGCCTGTACGCAAAGCACACGCTTAGGTGAAAAAATAGCCAAAGCATATGGTGCGGAACTTGGTAAGATTTCTTTTTCCAGATATAGCGATGGTGAGTTTCAGCCTTCTTTTGAGGAATCGATACGCGGTGCACGGATCTTTATCATAGGGTCTACACATCCCGGACCCGAGAATTTAATGGAAATGTTATTGATGATCGATGCCGCCAAAAGGGCGTCGGCACGGCATATTACTGCCGTAATGCCCTATTTTGGCTGGGCAAGGCAAGACAGAAAAGATAAACCCAGAGTGCCGATAGCAGCCAAATTAGTGGCTAAAATGCTAGAAACCGCTGGGGCCACGAGAATCATTACGATGGATTTGCATGCCGATCAAATTCAGGGTTTTTTCGAAAAACCGGTGGACCATTTATTCGCTTCCACCCTATTTTTACCCTATTTGAAAAGTTTAGACCTAGAGCATCTTACGATAGCCTCGCCTGATATGGGAGGTTCTAAAAGGGCGTATGCCTATTCAAAAGCGCTGGACAGCGATGTGGTCGTCTGTTACAAACAACGCGCAAAGGCGAACATCATCTCGCATATGGAGCTTATCGGTGATGTACAGGGCAAAAACGTGGTACTCGTCGACGATATGGTGGATACTGCGGGAACATTGACCAAGGCAGCCGATCTAATGATGGAACGGGGCGCGGTAAGTGTACGGGCGATTACCACCCATGGTTTATTATCGGGCAATGCCTATGAAAAAATAGAAAATTCAAAACTTACGGAATTGATCATTACAGATTCAATTCCTATTGAAATAAAGAGTGATAAAGTGAGGGTGTTAAGTTGTGCAAATCTCTTTGCGGATGTCATGGACAAGGTGCACAACAACAATTCCATCTCCTCAAAGTTTTTGATGTAGCTTCGGCTAAGCTCAGCTACCGCGAATAATTGTAAATTAGCTAGTTTGTAAGCGTATAAAATGAAGGTGACTGAGCGTAGGCGAAGTCACAGGGAATAAGAAAGAAGAATATTAATTTTTAATACATATAATGAAGTCAATTACAATTAAAGGATCAGAAAGAGAAAGCGTGGGCAAAAAGGCAACGAAGGCCCTACGTAATGCTGGAAAGGTTCCTTGCGTAGTATACGGAGGGGATAAACCATTACATTTTTCAGCAGATGAACTAGCGTTCAGAGACTTGGTTTACACTCCAAATGCACATACGGTTGCAATTGAGTTAGATGGAGGCGGGTCGCTAAAAGCAGTTATGCAGGACATACAGTTTCACCCGGTTACCGATAGCATCGTACACATCGATTTCTATCAATTGTTCGATGACAAACTGGTGACCATGGATATTCCTGTGCGTTTGCAAGGAAATTCGCCAGGTGTGCGTAACGGTGGGCGTTTATTGTTTAGAAAACGTAAACTGGCCATTAAGGCGTTGCCGGATAAACTACCGGATTTCTTCGATGTGGATATTTCCAAGTTGAAAATCGGGCAGAATATTTCAGTTGCTTTATTGCTGAACGATGATTTCACGATTTTACATCCAGAGACTACGGTAGTCGTACAAGTTAAAATGGCGCGTGCCGCGGTTGCTCTTGAAGATGAAGAAGAAGGTGAAGGAGAAGAGGGTGTTGAAGGTAGTGCCGAAGGTGCAGAGGAATCTGCTGAGGAAACGGCTCAAGAATAGCACCATATTATTACTATTGAACACAAAGCATCCTGATCATTGTATTGGGATGCTTTTGTATTTTAGCGCTTATTGTAATCGTATTCTGTTATGTTGCGTTTTCTTACATCCATTTTAAAGAATAGTAGCGCACCGCTTAAGGAGAAAGACCCCATGAAAAAATTTTTGATCGTAGGCCTTGGTAATATCGGCGACGAATATGCTGAAACACGCCATAATATCGGCTTTAAAATAATGGACGAACTGGCCAAAACCCATGAGTTCACATTCGAAACCGCAAAGCTCGGTGATATTGGTTCCTTTAAAATCAAGGGTAGAACGATCATCTGCATAAAACCGTCCACCTACATGAACCGAAGCGGTAAAGCCCTGAAATATTGGATGGACAAGGAAAACGTACCCCAAAGTAATATTTTGGTCATCACCGATGACATCAACTTGCCCTTTGGAACCATTCGTATCAAGACCAAAGGGAGCAACGGTGGTCACAATGGGTTGAAGGATATTCAATTGTTTCTGGAGACCATTGTATACAATCGGTTCCGTTTTGGTGTTGGTGCCGATTTCGGACAGGGAAGGCAGGTAGAATATGTGCTAGGGCAATGGAACGAAGAAGAAAAAATGGCAATGCAAGAACGGCTTCAAAGGGCTACGGAGGTAGTGGGTGCGTTCGTACTTTCAGGTATTGCCCGCACCATGAACCAATACAACAATACCTAACCTAATTCACTTTAAAATTATAGACCCCAGAGTTTGAGGTATTGCCCGCTGCGTCGAACACCGCGACCCGCCAATAGTATACCGTATTCGACGATACCGTTACCTTAAGGCTGGTCGTATTCGGGGATACCGTCTCAACTAGGTCGGACGGTGAGGTTTCTACGGAAAAATAAATCTCAATGCGATCTATATCATTGTCCAGATCCGATACGGACCAAGAAAGGGTTACCTCGTTATTGATATCCTTGAATACATTTTGGGAGGAAGCCGGCCTAATGATCGTAGCTGGAAACGGGGCGAACGTAGTGATCGGACCTGAATTGTAAAAATGCCAGACTTCACTTGAGACCGAACGCTCGACCTGATTGTTCCTCGAACTTACCAACCACGAGAACGGTTGCCCTTTGGCCAGTGGCAAACGTGCGGAGGTACTGGTAGTTACCATGGTCTGCACGGCGCCAGTATTGCTGTTCGTTACCCTAAGCTCATAACTTTCGGTATGATCTGCGGGCGACCAACTAAATTCTACCTGGCTGCTATTCGCACTCAAAGATTCTCCTGTCGTGCATTCGGAATTCCGGTCAGGAAAAATTAATTGTACGGCTTCTGGAGGCTTGGGCTCGCTTTTCTTTCCACATCCGATGCATGCAAAAAGGAAACACATCATAACGATTAGGGTGCGCATCATTCCTTACTGATTTTTAAGGTTCCTCTACTGGAACCGGTGGTGTACTGTACATAATAAATGCCCGTTGCGAACGGACTGAAATCAACGGTAATCGTGCCTTGCAATGGCGTGTGGCTACTCTCATTCACCAATCTGCCATCGGCGGTAAAGATGAGAATCGTAACGAGTTCTTCAAAAGTGCCCAAAAAAATGTTTGCCACCTCTTTGACAGGATTTGGAAATGCAAAAGGTTCCGTAATGCTGACGATCTGTTCCTCATAAATTCCTTGACAAGGCAGGTTGGTGTATACTTTCAAGGTATTGGTTCCCTTCACCAGATCTAAAACTACGGTAGACGCTTCGGTCTGGGAGGCGATACCGTTGAGTTCTATCGTATAAAGGGCCGCACCCGCTAAATTGAGGGTAAGCCGGGTTCCGTCTAACGCCACTTGGGAGGATACGGAGAGGGGTTCTGGTTCCGAAATTTGAACGTCCACACAGAACTCCTCATAAGTGATTGATCCGTCGGAACCGGTGATGCACAACGCGTAGGTACCTGCCCGTAAATTTGCCAGGTTGAACGAATTCCTGAAATTCTGTACGAGGTCAAGACCGTTGCCGATTATGGTTACCTGATAATCCAAGGCCAAGTTCGGGGTAATCAACAGTTGACCGTCATTATTATCGCGGCACGTCTCACTTTGCAAGGTGATCCTAAAATTATCATTGGGAAATCTGTAGATTGGGCATCCCGTAGCATCTACTTCCTGCCCTATCGGGGTACCCAAACAAAGATCCTCACCATCATCGAAAATTCCGTCCTGATCTGCATCTGGCCTAAAATCACCTTCCACACACAACTCAACTGAAAACGTGTTCAAGCGGCCTCCATCCGCAGGTAGGGTGTCCTCAATTTCCAAGGTCCATTCCCCAAGGGCGGATTCCCCATAAAGAACACTTAGGCTATTTACGGGTTGTACCCTACCCCTTATGGCCGGATTAGCGCCGCAAGCGAACGGAGCGGCCTCATCGTCGAAAGTGGCATTGATATTTCTTGAGTCTCCACATGAATTCGAGACCAAGGCCACACGCGTACCAGCGGGTGAGATCAGCGTAATGATCAAATCGGATAAAAACGTATGCTCTATGTCCAAAACCACATTCACATCGGCAATGGGAAGGTCTTCAAGAAACGAAACCGTTGACGTAATTGTGGGGGTGCCACTACTGGAGATAAGGCTCGGCAGACCTATCGCATTTTTTGTCAAGCAATTGAAACGTATCGTGGAAAAGCTGAAAGGCACAGAAAACGTACCTTCCCCACAATCGTTTTTGGGTTTGACCCTCCAAAAATA
>JBARCC010000065.1:0-2739 GCA_049793635.1 Maribacter sp.
CTTCTGCAATGCCTGGCCATACCATTAACGTGCCGCCGATATTTTCCCGCTCCATAATTTGCTTGACCGCCAGCGCGGAGGAGATATTCATGGGGATTCCAGAATTATGTCCTTCCCCATGCCCCGGTGCTCCATCGACAATCGGTTTGTGATATGCGACCCCAGGATATTGCGAGGCTTTTGGAATACAATCCACATCGCTCCCTAATGCAATAATAGGCCCTTCACCATTACTCCAGGTGGCGAACCATGCCGTGGGAATGCCAGAAATGGAATGTTCTATCTCAAATCCATTTTCCGTCAAGATTCCGGTCAAGTATTTTGAAGATTCGACCTCCTGAAATCCCAATTCGGAAAAACTGAAAATTTTATCCACCATCACTTGCGACAGCTTCTTATTATTCTCGACAATCGTTGCCACTTCGGTCTTAAGTTTTTCAATTTCTTTTTTACTCCTTTTTTTCTGTGCGAAGGAAGTAGATGTAGTTAACAGTAAAATGAGTAGCGTGAATAGTACAGAATTTTGTTTCATGGTGGTTCTTTACGTTAGTAGGCAGAAGATACATAAATCTATCTATCCAATCCTACATACGATTCAAGAATTATGGAATTCAAATTTTAATGCTATTCTGTAGACGTATTGAATTTTAAATAACTTGAATAATAACGTTTTGTCAATTTAAACTGCAAGAAAGTATACCGTCTACAGTTATTTTCGTAGATGATGGTCAGGGCTTACGCTATTGAAGGCGTCAATGAATTGCTTATCTCAAAAATTATTTCAAAAGACGAAATTGGGAGTGAAGAACCCAAAGGTTTACCGAACCTTTGGGTTCTATAACTACAGAGGATTGTATTCAATTCCGTACAATGCTATGAGGGAAATTCTTTGCCGCGATGAAATTGTGAACTAATTTATTGAGGACGTTCAACTTAAATACCTTTAGCGTAAAGTTCTCTAATCGAACAAAGGCAATTGTGCGGACTCCGACTTCTTTGATGGAGAAGGTTTGTTCACGAATTGCTGATTTTTGATACCCCATTTGCTCATATGTTGAATGACGGGTACCAAGGATTTCCCAAAAACAGTCAAACTATACTCGACCCTGGGCGGAATTTCCGCAAATAACTTGCGTTCCAATATTCCTGACTTTTCAAGTTCCTTCAGCTGCTTGCTAAGCATCTGCCGATTGATTCCCTCAATTTCAGCGAATAGCTTGTTGAAGCGATTCGTTCCTTTCGAAATTTTATACAAAATGATGGGTTTCCATTTCCCACCAAGGTTATTCAAACATAGTAAAAGTCCGTCTAAAGCAGCATCCGTTTTATTTTTCATTTTTTTAATATCGATTTGGATAGATCTTTGATTATTTAAATCCATTTACAAATAACAAAGTACAAAAAGTTTGATTCTTAGACCTTAGTTGAAAAAATGTAGAAGTCTATATTTCATATTAAGTATGGCTAAAGTACTTAAGATTGAAAATGGACCAAACCTACCTTTTTTCGAAGTTCCTGAAAATTCTTAACAATAGCTGTTTAAAAGTGTTTTAAACCTTGGCGATTCTTAGAGGGTAAAACCTTAATTTTACGTTTTAAAACCTCATCAACAGTTATAAGGAATGATTCATTTTTTCGGGGAGCCAAGCACTTTGGTCTACGCAGTACAATCGGCTAAAGAGATTTCGACAGAAGATATTGATAAATTAATCTGGCTATTCGGTGACCGACCTAAGATAAAAGCGGCATCTCTTGATGCCTTTTTTATTGGTCCACGTGCAGCGATGATCACGCCGTGGAGCACTAATGCCTCTGAAATTACCCAAAACATGGGCATTTCTGGAATCGACCGTATCGAAGAGTTTACCCCATGTTCTGAAGATTTCAGCGAATTCGACCCTATGCTGTCTCAAAAATACAGTAGCTTACATCAGACTATTTTCAAGATCGACGTTACCCCCGAAGCAATAGTAAGCATTGAAGATATCGCTGAATACAACCAGCAGGAAGGTTTGGCGCTCAGCGACGAGGAAGTGGTGTATCTAGAGGCGTTATCCGAAAAAATGGGGAGAGCGTTGACCGATTCTGAAGTATTCGGTTTTAGTCAGGTCAATTCCGAGCATTGCCGACACAAAATCTTCAATGGTACCTTTGTCATCGATGGAAAGGATATGCCTTCTTCCCTTTTCACATTAATTAAAAAGACATCCCAAGAAAATCACAATACCATTGTTTCGGCCTACAAGGACAATGTTGCTTTTATAAAAGGACCCAATGTGATACAGTTTGCACCCATACGTGCAGATAAACCCGATTTCTACAAAGAAAAAGAGTTTGAATCGGTGATTTCCTTAAAAGCGGAAACACATAATTTTCCAACTACGGTAGAACCGTTCAACGGCGCAGCGACAGGTTCGGGAGGCGAAATTAGGGACCGACTTGCAGGTGGTAAAGGTTCTTTGCCCTTAGCTGGAACTGCCGTATACATGACGGCATATTCCCGCTTGGAGAATGGTATAACAGACCCCGCTCAACACAGAAATTGGGAAAAAGGCATGGCGGAAAGACCATGGCTTTATCAAACCCCGATGGATATTCTGATAAAAGCGTCCAACGGTGCATCCGACTTTGGTAATAAATTCGGGCAACCCTTGATCGCCGGATCTGTATTGACCTTCGAATATGATGAGGCATCGACCCCCTTCGAATCGGATTCCGTTTCCTCCGACACCGATCAGG
>JBARCC010000066.1:0-1807 GCA_049793635.1 Maribacter sp.
ATGTATCAACTGTGGGGCCTGTGAACCAGAGTGCCCAAATACTGCGATATACGAAGGAGCTGATGAATGGCGCTACAGTGACGGTACTTCCTTGGAAGGAGAGGTCGTTTTGCCCAACGGGAAAAAGGTCAACGCGAACGAGGTTCAAGAACCCATTAGCGATGAAGTGTATTATATAAGTCCCGATAAATGCACCGAATGTGTAGGTTTCCACGAAGAACCGCAATGTGCTGCGGTTTGCCCTGTAGACTGCTGTGTGCCCGATGACGACCATGTAGAATCTGAGGAAGTACTTTTGGGTAAACAGCGCTTTATGCATCCAGAGTAAGACGCTTTGGAACCATAAAACAAAAAAGGCTGCCCACAACGGGCAGCCTTTTTTTTTCAAAACAGCTAACTATTTTTTAAAACCTATAGTTCACCGAGACGTTGAACATGGTTCCCCATTGGCTAAAATGGTATCCATCATAGGTCATTTGCGAATACCGTTGATTGAACGTGATCAGGTTTGACTGATTTAATACCTGTGCCGGATCAGCTAAAATGGCATTGCCCGCTGCATTTTTGGACTGGAAACTCCATTCTGGAAGCACATTGAATATATTATTAACGTTCAACGCGATGGTCAATTTATCCGTTGCACTGTAATTGATTCCCAAATCGGTAACCGTTTTTGGTGTAAACTCGGTAAACAAGTTAGGATCCAATCCTTGTTGTTGGAATTTGGTCTTACCGAAATAAGTGTTGTTCAGTGAAAAACCGAATTTATTGATATCATAGTTACCTCCGAAAATCCATTTGGTTATTGGTCGTGAAGTAAAGAATAGTGCTTCTTGAGTATCGTTAACTACCGATTGTCCGGATTGCTCAATGAGTGCAGAATTACGCACCGCTCCGTCACGTTCGTTTTGAATGGTATAGTTTCCAGATAGGTTAAGATCTAAACTACCCGCTCCGATGGTAATGTCGCTATAATTAAGAACTACATCGATTCCAGATGTTTTAGTGTCTATCGCATTTGAAAAGAAACTTACATCGCTAAGGTTGTTATTGGTTAAAAGTATATCCAATGGATTTGTCGGGTCGCCGCTAGGTCCAATCTCGGTACCGAGAACAATCCTATCTTTAACGGCAATATTATAATAATCGAACGTATAGCTGAAATGGTTTGCAATCTTACCTCCAAATCCAACGGTAAAATTATTGGACGTTTCGGCATCCAGTTGGTCTATACCCAATAATTTGGCCTGTGTGGATACGTTATTGATTAACCCACCTACCTGAATGCCCTGTCCAGGTATAAAACTATATTGTGCTTTTTGGGTATAGATTTGATGTAGGGTTGGAGCCCTAAATCCAGAAGAAATAGATCCTCTAAGTGTAAAGGCATCACTTACTTTATAACGTGAACTGAACTTGTACACAAAAGCGTTCCCAAAATCCGAATAATTCTCTGTCCTAACCGTACCACTTAATAGAAAGGCATCGGTAACATCATAATCCAAACTAAAATAGCCACCAATGTTATATCGGTTAAACTTGCCTGAATTTTGAGGTGCAGCTCCCGCGAATGAATCGGCACCACCACCATCGTAAGACGATAATTCACCTTCGATTACTTCGAAGGTCTCCGTTCTAAACTCCGCTCCAATACCTATGCTTACCTTATCGGAAAGTATCCTAGAAATATCAATGTTACCCACATTATGTGTAAATTTTGTTCCTCCTGGATCAAAGGATTGTTGGCTATTTTCTCTGTACAGCTGTGAACCTTCGGTAATTTCACCGTCATCTACTGTACCGTTTC
>JBARCC010000067.1:0-2768 GCA_049793635.1 Maribacter sp.
GTAAAAATTGGGAAGATAGGGCAAAAGCTTCAGGTGTAATTGAAGTTGAAAGAAAGGCGGCCCCATTGAAAGACAAACCCTAGAGATGGACGAGGCATACATACATACGCCTTTAGGCATTACCAAAATCACCGGTGATGCGCACGGCCTCAACGCAATCATCGTTTTGAATTCGGAAGTGCAACTTACCGATATTATACCGGAGACCTTAGAAGATGCCGTCTATCAATTGAACGAATATTTTGATGGTTCCCGCACCCATTTTGAACTAGACCTCAACCCTGAGGGAAGCGATTTTCAAAAACGGGTATGGCACGCACTGCAACAAATCCCCTACGGGAAAACTACCTCTTATCTAGCGCTTTCAAAGACATTGGGCGATGTGAAGGCAATCAGGGCCGTAGCATCGGCAAATGGCAAAAATCCGTTATGGATCGTGATTCCTTGTCACCGGGTCATTGGCAGTGATGGTTCCCTTACGGGTTATGCAGGTGGCCTACACCGCAAACAGTGGCTATTGGACCATGAGAGCCCTTACAAGCAACAGTCCCTATTTTAGCAATCACTGCTTTCAGGGAGAAGTACTTCAAAATCAAAGCATACCTTTGTGCGGCGCACTTCAAATCCCATCAGTATGCAATTTCCATCGATCGATGAAGTACTGGGCAAAGCCCAAAGGTCATTCAAGCGTTTTCCCGTAATCCTGCTTTGGTCGATGTTGGGCACTTTCTTCTGTATTTGGGCCATTGAAGTCACCAATGGCGATCCGTTTGAAGAATACACCCCCGAACTGCTAACCTTGATCCTAGGTGTTAGCTGGTTCATCGGTCTTCAGTTTTTAATAGAGCAGCAAACGGATCCCAAGAAATGGAATTGGCTAAAATTGGGATTATGCGTTTTGCTCTTTTTCTTCTATTATTATGTATCACAAGGAGATTGGTGGAACGAAAATCCAGTATTTTACATCCGTTTTGCGCTCTACATGGTAGCCGGGCACCTGTTTATTCTCTTTTCACCCTTTCTCAAGCAATGGAATGCCAATGCCTATTGGAATTTTTTGAAGGATCTTTCCATTTCACTATTGCGGAGTGGGTTTTTTGCGCTGATCCTTTACCTAGGTCTGGTTCTGGCTTTGGTCGCCATAGATGCGCTTTTTAATGCAGATATAGATAGTAAACGCTACGGGCAGCTGTTCGTTTTTTGCCTGGGTATCGTAAACACGTGGATCTATTTGACCGATTTTCCAAAAAACATACGGAGCCATACGACCATTGAGTTTCAGAAAGCCCTTGAAGTTCTGGTAAAATTTATTTTGATTCCCTTAGTGCTTCTCTACCTCGCCATTCTTTACGCCTATTCCTTGAAAATAGTGATCGATTGGGATTTACCCAAAGGGTGGGTTTCGAACCTGGTAATCGCTCTTGCGTTCTTAGGTCTAGCGATTCAAATAATCATCAATCCAATTCGGAACTCGATTACATCATGGACCATTAACAGGTTTCAACCTTGGTTTTACCTCTTGTTGCTCCCCATGATCGTTCTTCTTTTTGTTTCCATTTTCAGAAGAACGCTCGACTACGGAATCACCGAAAACCGTTATTTTGTTTTTCTGATCGCGTTTTGGATCTTGGCCATTACCCTATATATGCTTCTGGCCAAGAAAAAAAGGCTTATTGTGCTTCCCGTATCCCTTTTTGTACTTGCCATGGGTTCTTCTTTTGGGTTTTGGGGCGCCGTATCCGTATCGGAAAGAAGTCAAGTGGCACAATTTGAGAAAACGCTGATCAAGGTAATGCACAACGACAAAAAGGCTACAAATGCACAGCTCGTGCAGTTGAAATCGATCATTACTTATTTAAGTGATAGAAACATGGTGAATGCCTTGGACGGTATTACCAAACTCAACGTAAACGCAATCGTGATTCAAAAAGACCAAAGAGATTCCCTTGCAAAACCCTACATATGGACGGATGCCCAACTATTGATAGACACCTTGGGCATCGAACTAGACCAAAAAAGTAAGGATGCCCTAGCCCTTCATGAATATTATTCGCTCTATGGGGAACAATCGGGTACTTTTATGGATATCACCGGATTCAATGATTTTACAGAAATCGTGGCCTATCCCACCGAAAAATTTGTCAATACACGTGCAGATATACGTTTTCGGCTAGGGTTGGAAAACATGCGATTAGATATCGATGACACTACCGCAACGAGGGCCCTACCCACATTAGATTTGAAACCGGTAATTTCTAAGTTGGTTTTGGAGAACAAGCCTAAAGCAGCATTGACCCATGAAGATCTAACGGTCATCGTTCAAAATGATAGCGTGTCGGCAAGATTCATCATCAATGAGCTAGAGGTACGTAATCATCAGAATACCTTGTCATTGACGCATGTAAAAGGATATTTGTTTCTAAAGAACATAGCGGGTAACTGACGACTTCTCCAACAGTGGCTATTCCACAAAATAGGTGGGTATAAAATTTAAAGTGCGCTCATCCAACAGACTGCCATCGGGCGCAATGAACAAGAAGCCTCCCAATGCTTCCTCGTTATCGCCCTGAAGGGTATAGGAAACGGCGAATACATTTTTAGAGGATAAATATTGGCCTAAAATCGGTTGAATTAAATATCCTTGGTCAACGTTTAAACGTTCCCTAATCCCCACCAAATCAATGACTGTATTTTCTCCGGAATCTAAATTGTAAATGGCTGGGCCGGTGGCTATCGTAAAGGGTTGCGAGTACACATATTGATAATAC
>JBARCC010000068.1:0-9422 GCA_049793635.1 Maribacter sp.
TCTACCAGTAAAGGAGCGATACTAACTTTTACCCGAGCACTTTCTTCAGAATTGGGACCTAAGGGTATACGGGTCAACGCCGTTGCCCCTGGGCTTATCCTAGGGACCTCTTTTCACAATACCCATACATCAAAGGAATCAGCGGCGGCTACCATCTCAGGTATTCCCATCCAAAGGGCAGGTAACGCTGATGACGTAGCACGGGCGGTTGCCTATTTAGGTTCTGAATACGATGGCTTTATTACAGGTGCAACCCTAGATATTAATGGTGGGGTTTATAATATGTAGTTCCATGATCTATGCATTCACATTCACTTTTTTTAAGTCCCGTTTATGTGGGGATTAAATCAAAAAACCGATTACAGATTTAAGAAAAAAGTTGTTTTTGTTCTCATAGCAGTAGCGGCAAGGGAAAAACTATAGCATTGAGATGCGCTAGGGAAGGAGCTAAAATGGTTCCAAATTATTTCGATGATGAGAACCCCTAAGCAACTTTAATACATGTAAACGGTACCGTAACTAATAGCGACATACGATCGACTTGCATTTTCTCATTAATTGAATGCCTGAAATACGAATCTAGCAGTTTTTATTATCCGCATTTATCAGCTCGGCAAAAAAAAGCTCCAAAAATCAAAATTAAATTTTTATTTAACAAAGTAATAACATATATTTGGTAAACCAAATTGGTTAACCAGTATGGGAAACCAATTTAAAATACTAAGCTGTTACTATTAATTTAAAAACGAACTATGAAATTTTGAGACAAAGCATAAAAAAAGGACGGGTGCACGCCCATCCTTTTTAAAAATTGATTACTTCATTTCGAAGGGAAGTAATACTCAAACATGTTACTATTACTATAAACACATTTCCTGCAAAAATAGGAATTTTCATTTGTTAAAATGAAAAAAGTGCAGATTAGTAAATTGAAGATTTAGGGTGATGCATAAATCATTTTCAAGCGTTGGATTACCGCTATGGAAACGACGAGTTCAATAATACTAACTTAATTAAACACAAATGAAATTCAGATTTAAACTTTTCATGATTGTAATGTTGATAATCAACGTTCAATTATTTGCACAAGATTCCTACACGATATTAGGAACGACCCTGGACCAAGGGGGTACACCGGTTCCAGGTGTGAACGTGGTTATCGCCAATACCACGAACGGAACTTCATCCGATTTTGATGGTAATTTTAAAATAGAGGTGACCATTGGCGATGTGCTTCAATTCTCTTCTATAGGCTACTTGACCCAGTCGATTACAATCAACGGTCAAAAAAGTTTGAGTGTTGTGATGGCAGAAGATTCAAGTCAGCTCGACGAGGTTGTTGTCATTGGATATGGTTCTGTTAAAAGATCAAATTTAACGGGAGCAGTTGCTAAAATTGGAGGTGCAGAGGTTGCAGGAATCCAAGCGGCACGTGTCGATGATGCTTTAGCGGGTAAGTTACCAGGCGTATTAATTCAAAATCAAAGCGGTGAACCGGGTGCGGATCCGAAGATACAGATTAGGGCAGCTTCGTCGCTATCGGGGGATTCAGGTCCGTTAATTGTAGTTGATGGGTATCCAATTTCTGGAAGTTTGGCAACCGTCAACCCAAACGATATTCAGAGCTTAGAAGTTCTTAAAGATGCTGCCTCGGCC
Organism: Maribacter sp.; assembly: GCA_049793635.1. GTDB lineage: Bacteria > Bacteroidota > Bacteroidia > Flavobacteriales > Flavobacteriaceae > Maribacter. The sequence continues at coordinate 1,657 of JBARCC010000068.1, forward strand.
GCTATCTATGGTTCTAGAGGTGCAAACGGTGTAATTTTGATAACCACTAAAAAAGGAAGTTTAGGTAAAGTTTCGGTCAATTATAATACCTATGTAAGCACCTCAAGCAAATATAGGGGGGATATAGAAATGCTGAAGACCGCTTCAGAATGGGCCAATGATTTGCAAACAAGTGCATATGATCTCTCAGAGGTTGACCCTCGATTATTGGAATATAGGCTAAATGCATACCGTAACGCACCTGATGTGGTAAGTATGGAGGATTTTATATTTCAAAACGGTTCTACTGTCAACCATGATGTCAACATTAGCGCAGGTACCGAGGATGTAAGAATTTTTGCTTCTCTTGGATACTTAAGTACTGAAGGTATTGCCCAGAAACAGAGTTTTGACAGGTACAACGGACGTTTGAATCTTGATGCAAATTTAGGGAAGAAGTTCAAGGCGGGTTTGACCTTTAATGGATTTTTAAGTAAGCAAGAGCAAACACCGCACGATCTTAGAGATCTTTTGAGGGCATATAGTATCAGCCCTATTTATCATACTCAGGCATCGATCGATTTTGTGCAACAATTGGATGCTCAAAGGCAGGCCCTCTTCAATTCCGGTTTTACGGGAGCGAACGTAGACCGATCATTTGATCGAGATTACAGGGGTATAGGCCTAGACCCTACCAGTATATATGACCTGCAGCCAGGTGATGTAGTCAATGATTGGCAATATGGTAGAAATCAAAATGGAATTGGTGGAACCGGGGATGCAGGCGTAGCCTCCAAGCTTAACGATGCGGATAGGTATACTAAAACCTATTTTGCCAACATAAATTCTTACTTGCAATATGATGTTGCGGATGGATTGAATATTAAAACTGTTTTTGGTGCGGATATCAGTGATATCGAAAATTATTATTACCAGGGAATATTGGCCGATGGGCAACAACGATCCAATCAAACGGATTTGGACATATCCAATATAAAAACATCTACGGTCTTGAGCGAAACTACGTTAAACTATGCAAAAATATTCGCTGAAAAACATGACGTTACGGCTGTGGCGGGTATAGAGTTTCAAAATACCTTTATAAGAGGAATCAGTTCAAACGGCACAAATGTCCCGTTTGGTCTTCCCCTTAACTATGAGTTGTTTAACGCAGAGGATGTAATTACTTCGGAAATAGATGAAACTAGGGCTAGAAGGAGTGTTTTTGGAAGAATTACCTATGCGTTTGATGACCGGTATTTGATAACTGCATCTTTACGTAGAGATGGCGATTCCCGTTTTGGGGCGAATAAAAAATACGCCACGTTTCCTGCACTTTCGCTAGGGTGGAATATACATAATGAATCCTTTTTAAAGGAAAGTGAAGCATTGAGCCAATTTAAGCTGAGGTTCAGTACGGGATCTTTGGGAACCACTTCTTTTTTAGGTTCCTACGATGCTTTGAGCATCTTAAATACTTCGCCCACCGCTTTTGGAACTGGTTTTCTTATCCCTGATAACGTGGCCAACGCCGATTTGACTTGGCAGACGAATACCGAAACAAATTACGGGATTGATTTAGGATTTGTACGTAATCGGTTTAGTTTTAGCGTAGATTATTATACTTCCGATATCGAGGATATGTTGATCAACCAAAGTGTATCCGAAGTACTTGGTACGCCCTCGGTTGTGCTTAATAGAGGTAACATTACCAGTTCTGGTCTTGAGTTTTCACTGGATGCAACCATTATTGCGAACCCAGATTTTTCTTGGAGTGTCGGTGCTAACTTATCCACGGTGAATTCGGAGATAACGAGTCTAGGGTCTTTGGATGAATTACCACGACAAGTATACGGAGGTCCAGCAGGTAGAGGTCCTCAATTCAGAAATTATGTTGGAGGTGAATTAGGAGAAATGTGGGGGTACGAAGTAACTGGGGAAGTTGAAACAATACATATAGAAGACCCATCTAGGAATATTGGCTTTGGCAGTTCGGAATGGTATGTTGTGGATCAAAACGGAGATGGTCAAATCGATGAGGAGAACGATTATGTAAAGTTGGGTTCTGCGACACCTGATTTTTATTGGGGTCTCTCCTCTAATATTAAGTATAAAAATTTCGATTTATCCTTACAATTTCAAGGTTCCGAGGGTGCGGAAGTGTACAACTTAGACCCTATTTATTGGAAATCTCAATTTGGGGGTAGATTACGTGATAGCTTTGACGCCAATGATGATGGTATTGCCGATGCTACTGGCCTGTTCTATGAAGAAACCAGAAATGCTCATGGCTCAGGAATTCAAGATGCTTCCTACATCGCATTACGGAACCTTACTTTAGGATATTCGCTTGATTCAGATTTTACGAGCAAATTAGGTATTGGTTCTTTAAGGTTGTATTTGGCGGGCACCAATTTGTTATACTTATTTGGCGATAATTACACGTCCTACAATCCTGAAGGTGTGGAAACTACCAATGATGGCTATGGAGGGCCAACAACCTATGGTTACCAAGAAGGGGCTAGCCCAATCGTAAGGAGCTTTACACTAGGTTTAAATGTTAATTTTTAATACGGAAAAAATGAAAAATATGAAATTTATATATGCGGTACTTATATCCATGTTGCTACTAGCGTCATGTGATAATGACTTAGATCAATTTCCACCTAAAAATATCGAATCCAATGCCTTAACAGATTTTGGAGGGGTTCTGAACGCAGCCTATCACTACCAGACAGGAACTCCGACGCCACTGGCAATAATGGGAGATTTTAGGGCAGATAATATGGTAATGGAGGAAGAACCTTTTCCGGCATTTGACAGGTATAATTCAGACCTTGCCGGAGGTGATTTGGTCGAACAATTTTTTCGCCCGTTCTACAGCAACTTGTACAAGGCTATTTTAAGTGCAAATAACGTAATTGAAAATTCTTCGGATGCAACAGAAATAGGGGAAGCACAATTTTTGAGGGGTTTATCCTATTTTAAATTAGTGATGGTATTCGGTGACGTCCCAATTAATTTAGAGGCATCACCCAGCACATCCGATACTTCCATTTTGGTTCGACAGCCAGTTTCAGACATTTATACGAATGTGATTATCCCTGATTTTCAAGCTGCAATTGCGGCTTTGGATAATTCTGGATTAGCTAGCGGTCGAGCATCGCAAATCGCTGCCCGAGGATTCTTGGGAAAAGTATATATGTATAGGGGTAATTTTGGTAGCGCAGCTCCACTCTTCGCATCTGTACTTGATAATGCTGCCGCAGCAGGACTTAGTCTAGAAAGTGATTTTGCCAATGTGGTAAACGATGAAAGCTCAGAAATACTATTTGCAACTCAAATGTCTACCTCTGTGCCTGATGAATATGGTTTTACCGAGTTTCCAGGTTGGTTTGCCGGGGCAGATACTAAATCCCCGACTCCTCTTGATCCCGATTTAGTTGCAGCTTTTGATGATGCTTACGCAGCGGGTGGTGGTGTAGGTATGGACATAAGGAAAGAAGGAAGTATCGATTTGGTAAATAGTACTGGAGGTTTTAAGTATAGTGGAGGACTTGAGCAAGATTGGATAGAACTAAGATTATCTGATGTGATTTTACTTTACGCCGAAGCGTTGAACGAAAATGGTTCTCCTTCAACAACCGTCCTATCTTTATTGGATCCGATAAGAACAAGGGCAGGATTAACAAGCTTAAGTGGTTCCGCCACATCACAAGCGGGAGTCAGACAAGCTATTCAAAATGAAAGAAGACTCGAACTTGCCTTTGAAGGACATAGATGGTTTGATCTGGTAAGAACGGGCACGGTAGATGCAGAAATGGGAGAAACGATTAGTAGTGATTATAACGTATTTCCTATTCCAAACTCGGAAATTCTTGCGAGCGGTGGAGTCATTACCCAGAATGCTGGTTATTAAACCAATCGATTCTTTGAAAATATTTTGTTGAGTTAGTTAGCAGGGAAGGGGCGTTATAGTCCATAATAAGATCAATAACGTCCATTCTTAGCATTCTATGAATGCTTTCGGCTTAGAAGACTTGTTTTCCGCTTGATTGTTAGAATTATTTACATAAATTTAACAGACCAATCTGGTTAACCAATTTTAAAAAGCAAAATAGAAAAAGAGCCCATGAAATTAGAGATCCTCACAAAATCCGAAAATCAAGAAATACAAAATGACATCATCGCTAAAATTAGGGATTTGATGAATCATAAAAACCTGGAACCTGGAGATAAACTTCCCTCCGAACGCTCCTTATCCGATAAGTTCGGGGTGAGTAGAAACAACGTTCGGGAAGCCATTCAAAAACTTGAATTCTATGGCTTGTTGAAATCCAAACCACAAAGCGGAACTTTTGTTGCCGACATTGGCCAAGTGGCCATGAACGGAATGATGGAGGATATTCTGCGGTTGGAACAGCCTGATTTTAAATCCCTAGTCGAAACCAGGATCTTGTTGGAATTAAAAACTGTAAGGCTTGCCGCGCAACGACGGACATTTGAAGATTTAAACCAAATGAATGCCGCGTTGGAAGCCTATAGCGCTAAAGTGACGAATGGCGAAGACGCCGTTCAAGAAGATTTACTGTTTCATTTGGCCATAGCAAAGGCAAGTGGTAATAGCACCATGAACACATTTATGTTGATTATTACCCCAGAGATCATTACGAATTTTGAAAAGTATCATGTTTGTGACAAGGGTATGGCCTTTAGAGGAATAGAAGAGCATGAAGCCATTTTCAACGCAATTAAGGAGCAAAACCCTCAACTTGCAAAAGAAAAGATGAAAATACATTTTAAGACACTTTATCAATATTGCTATAACATTTAATTAGGGGTCCGGCAAAAATGCACGATTTTGTCAGTAGACTTTTTAAAGAGAAGGGATGTAATACGGAATTCGATTCTACAAAATGACATACTACTTAGTAACCATTAAGTATTTCCCAGCTTTTTAGTAGCGATTTGAGTATTTCATTAGGCATTTTTGTCTACTACACGGTGCCTTTTGGTTTACGTGACGGAAAGCCGTATTTCTAATTGTTTGAACAGAAAACCATATAAATTATGAAAGTAAAGGGTTTAAGGTGGTGGGTGATAGGGTTAATTGCTTTGGCCACGGTAATCAATTACATTGATCGCCAGGCGCTACCCGTACTTTGGCCCGACATGGCCGAAGATTTATATCCGGATAAAACTGCTGATGAACGAAAAGGGATTTATGCATTGATTTCCACCTTTTTCATATTTTCCTATGCTTTTGGGCAGGCTATTTTTGGAAAAATTTTCGACAAGTTCGGAACACGTATCGGTTTTACCCTATCGATTGGTTTTTGGTCAATTGCAACGGCATTACACGCCTTTGCAAAGGGAGTGGTCAGTTTGAGTATTTTCCGTTCATTGTTGGGAATTTCCGAAGCAGGTAACTGGCCAGGAGCGGCAAAGGGAAATGCCGAATGGTTTCCGACCAAGGAAAGAGCTTTTGCACAAGGTCTTTTCAATTCTGGTGCAGCCATTGGAGGAATTATTGCTTTTCCCACAATAGGTTTATTATCGGTCTATTTTAACTGGCAATACATTTTCATATTAGTTGGGATAACCGGTATACTCTGGCTTATTCCTTGGTGGATCTTGGTAAAATCACCGCCAAAGAAACATCCATGGATAACAGATGAAGAACGTGAGTATATCTTGACCGGACAGAGAAATCAAGATTTGGCCGAGGATGGGGATGATGATGAAGGCTATAATCCGGACACCGGTAAAATGCTAAGCCATAAAGAAAGTTGGGGAGTTATCATCGCCTCTGCGGCCATTGATCCGATTTGGTGGTTGTTTATCTTTTGGATCCCTATTTACTTGAACGAAGTATATGGTATGGATGTAAAATCCATTGGCTTTTATGCATGGGTACCTTATGTGGGGGCCATGTTCGGTGCCTGGTTCGGGGGTCTTTTGGCTCAAAACCGAATTAAGGTAGGTTGGTCGGTAAATAAAACAAGAAAATTGGTAATAACCCTTGGGTGTCTGATCATGTTGCCCTCTCTGTTGGCCATGGCAAATCCGGGTGGGCCCGAAACAGCTGTGCTGTTAATGGCAGTGATATTATTTGGTTTTCAAACGGCGATAGGAAATGTACAGACGTTACCAAGTGATTTATTTGGAGGAAAAACCGTAGGTACGCTTTCCGGGTTTGCAGGTATGGCCGCTAAATTAGGAGCATTTGGTTTGACTGCCCTGGTACCATGGTTAACTTCAGGAGGTAATTACACACCGGCATTTATTATAGGTGCTGCGCTTGCCATCATTACAATGGCAAGTGTATGGATATTATGTCCGAAAATAGAACCACTTAAAAGTAAAATTTAACTAAAGTAAAATAGATTTAATTTATAATAACATGAGTAACAAAGGAAAAGTAGCGGTAGTAACCGGAGCAACAGGAGGTATTGGTTTCGAAGTGGCCAAAAGATTGGGTAAAGACGGATATACCGTTATTTTAAACGGTATTCAGGATGAAGATGGTACTAAAAGAGTAAAAGAACTTACTGCAGAAGGGATAACTGCAGAATATCGTGGTTTTGATGTGACCAGTGACGAAGCAGTAACTTCTAATATAAAGGCCATAGGTGAAAAATATGGTAAAATTGATGTCCTTGTCAATAATGCGGGTGGTTTAGGCGGAAGATCTCGATTTGAGGAAATGACCACTGAATTTTACAGAAACGTAATGGCATTGAATCTAGATTCTGTGTTTTTTGCTTCTAGAGCAGCCATACCCTACTTGAAAAAAGGGGAGCACCCATCCATCATCAATTATACCTCAAATGCGGGTTGGACTGCCGGTGGACCTGGCGCAGGAATTTATGGTACTTCAAAAGCGGGGGTTCATGCCATAACCAGGGCTTTGGCAAAGGATTTGGCGGAATATGGTATACGTGTCAACGCGGTATCGCCCGGTACAATAGACACCCCATTCCATGCACAGATAAAAGCTACAAAACCAGAAGTTTTCGCTTCTTGGGCCAATAATATCATGTTGGGGAGATTAGGACAACCTGAAGATGTGGCAGGTGTGGTTTCGTTTTTGGCGAGTAAGGACGCATCGTTCATAACTGCTGAAACCATTCAAATTGGTGGTGGACAGGCCTTAGGGATTTAAAGGTGTACCAATTAGACACTATTGTTTAAAGATATAAATACAAAGCTGTATGAAAAAAGTAGTAACGTTCGGTGAGATCATGCTTCGTCTTGCTCCCGAAGGATTTTTAAGGTTCTCCCAAGCCACCAGTTTCGATGTGGTCTACGGGGGAGGGGAGTCCAATGTCGCCGTTTCGCTGGCGAATTATGGCGTGCCCGTTGATTTTGTCACCCGCCTGCCCAAGAACGACATCGGCGAATGCGCCCTGATGGAAATGCGCAAACGGGGTGTGGGTACCGATAAGATCATCTATGGCGGCGACCGGCTGGGAATCTACTTTTTGGAAACCGGTGCCGTTTCCAGGGGAAGCAAAGTAGTTTATGACCGTGCCCATTCCGCCATCGCCGAGATCACATCGGGGATGATCGATTGGGACGAAGTTTTTGAAAACGTGGGATGGTTCCACTGGACGGGCATTACCCCGGCCATTTCCCAAGGGGCCGCAGACGTATGTCTGGAAGCTGTTAAAGCTGCCGATAAAAAAGGAATCACCATATCGACGGACCTGAACTATAGGGCAAAATTATGGAACTATGGCGGGGACCGTGAAAAGATAATGACGGAGCTTACATCGTACTGCGAT
>JBARCC010000069.1:0-6170 GCA_049793635.1 Maribacter sp.
GGTCTGTAAAGGTCCCAAGCTCAATGTAGATAAGGAGTCGGGTAGGGTAATGGGTGTTTTTGAAATGTCGTAGTTTGGCCGATAGGCATCTGGGTTGCCGAACACCAGAAAGTACGTTGCCGATTCGGTAAAGCGAGCGGTCAAAGTATGCAGGTATCCTTCTAGAGCGACATTTGAAACGGTCAAGGGTCGATTATCATGATTTGAAATGACCACTTGAAACTGTTTTGCCAAGGTGTTCGGGAGTTCAAAATTGTTGGGTTCTAAAGAGGAAAGGGTGCCCGTGGTCAATGTAGTGTAACGATATTGCATCCCTTTTTCGGTCTGGAGACTATCCGAAAGATACTGGATCTTAACCGGTCTGTAATACTCGAAATCCGCTGCGATATCAAGTTTGATACGGCTTACCGAATTGCGTCGCGTCGCTGTGATGTCGATGATGGTATTCTTATCTTCCTCGGATGTTTTAAAGGAGTAAATCTCAACGGGACGATACGCGGTCGCTTGTCTGGCTTTTCTTGTTACGGTTGCAGATCTTAGTATAGGTTTTTCCCTTGCGATGACCATCACTCTGAAATACTGATATTGCGCATCGGGAAACTTTAGGTCGGTGAAGGCATATGCGGTTAAATCGTTTTCAATAGAGAGTATGCGGTAATCGGTCAAAAGGGTAAACCAGTCCTGTTGGTTCTGACTTCCTTCCAAATGAATACGCCAATCAAAATTTGAATTTTGAAAATCTAGTTTTATCTCATTCACCGGTACTGCTTCCGACAATCGATAGGTATAGAAATAGCCTTCAGCATTGGAGACCGTATTCAAGAGTTCGAAAGGGATGGTGGTACGGGAATCAATCCCCTTAGAGTTGGATACAAGGAAAGGGGCCTCGATGGTGTCGGAAGCGGTTATCCCATAAATGCGAATATCTGAAAAATCAGCTTTGACCTCTTCAAAAACGGCGTCGGGAAGGTAGATTTGGTGCCACGGTGCATCGATGCCGTTCAATTGCATTTTCTTGTTATACGTGTCCATTTGACCATGACCAATAAGCGCGAAAAGGGTCAAAAATAGTGTGGTGGTTTTAGTTTTCAGGGTCATCTGCAATACGGTGTTTGTACTTGTTATACAGAAATGAAATGATCAGGAGCAATATTCCCAAGGATACGAAGACAATGGTTTTGGCTATGGTGTTCAACGATGCGATGTCGTAGAAAAATAATTTTAGCAGGGTAAGGGAGAATAGGGCGATGGCACTAATGCGCAGGTATTTCTTGTTCTTATTGATACCGATGGCAATCAATATCAGGGCATAGACTCCCCATAGAATGCTCAACCCTAATTTGTAGGATTGGTTGGAACCGGCCATGTCCATCCAATGTAGTAATTCGCTGCTCGTGATCCATAAAATACAGGTATGCACTATAAGTTCAAAAGGAACTTTGAAATTGATGCTCATGAACGCTTTGCCTATCAGTTTGTGGATGGTGTATAAGAGAATTGCAAAACATGCAAAGGCAAGGTACCTAAGGTACAGGGCGGCAATGCCGACGCTAAAATACGCCGAATATTCTTGGGTCAGGTAGCTACTTCTAAGTGCACTCAGTGTATAAAGTCCCGTGGTCAGAAACCAAAAAACAACAAACAGACCGGCACTCAAGGTTACGATTCCCAATACCCTATTTTTTAGTTTTCGGATATTGATAACAGCAAGAGCGCCGAGAAATAGCATGGCGTACAGCATACTGCAAACGGCTCCATAGTCTTTCAAAGCATAATTATATTCCGAATAGGGATATTCGTCCACCCCTGCAATAGCGATTTTAGTCGTCTCGAAGGCATGGTTCCAATAGTACTCGATTTCCAAATAAAAGGAAAGGAACAATGTGGTAATGAACAGTGCTGGCAAGGCAAAAGACATGGTGTTGGACACTACACCTTTGTTTTCGGTATTGAATTTACGTTGGATATAGGTCATGCATCCAAAGGCCGCCGTACAACATAGGGAAGTCAACAAGGTGGCATTCAACAGGGGCGGCATAAGGGTCTCGGTTTCAGAATTTCTATAGGCGGCATACGCCTGTTCCCAATCCATCAGAAGGCTCAATACACTCAGCATCAATAGAACGGAAGATACGTGTTCATAGAAGGCAACGTTTTTACTGCGGCCCACCCAAAACAGCAATGCAGCTTCCATGACCCAGATGAGGGTCACCCAATTACCGTCTAATTGCACAGGCACGGCAATAGTGATAAAGGTAAGTACGAAAATTGAGGTAAGATAGAACAGTCTACGGTCCGCCAATTTTCTTTTATAGATCAAGAGGGTAATGCCAAAATGGATGAACGCATTGGCCAGGGTGAACATGCCAAGAAAGGAATCCCCGTCCTTATAATCCGATAACAGGGCAATCCCTATCCCATAAAAGATAAACGAATTTAAGAATAGCAGAATAATATCCCCGATGGTGAACTGCTCTGATTTTAAGAGCTTGTACGAGAGAAAGGTGGCATAGAAGAGGAGGAAGAAAACCGTTAAAAATCCGAAACCTAGGTAAAACTCGGCTTCTAGACGTGAGAGGGCGCACCACCCTGCGAATATCGACCAAGTAAAGGCAAAGGAAACGTAGTACAATGCCTTCCAGTATTTCTTAAGGGAAATGACCATAATACCTACATTGATCAACGCCATATAGCTGAACAAAACTGTGGCATTCCCGGTATCGTTACTCAATAAAAACGGAACCCCATATGCACCTACCAGGCCAATGTGGGCAATGACCTGCTTATTGTAGTGCAGTGCGGCGACCACGCCAAAAATCGTGCATAACAGCATGATGCCAAAAGCAACTCCTTGTGGGAAAAGCGTGTACAGGTCGTAGGCGGCATAGGTTATAAAATAGAGGATGGCCAAGGCACCACTGACCAATACGGCACTATAATTTTCATAGTTGGCCTTAAGTTTTACGGCAAATCCCATCAATCCCAAACCGACCATATAGCCCAAGATGATGCGGGTCATAGGGCTGATGAGGTTGTTCTCTATTGAATATTTGGCACCGATAACCACCCCGATCACGGTAATTAAAATTCCTATTTTATTGATAAGGTTCTCGCCGATGAATTTCTCAAGATTCGATTTTGTCTTGATTCGCCCTTGGTCTGCAGCATTTTCGGGATTATGGATAGTGTCCAAGATATCCCCTTGCTCCTCAATATGGGTTGCCACCTTATCACCGGGAACGGATGCAACGCCCTCTGCCAATGCTTCCTTTGGAACAACGGCCTCTTCCTGTACCCTATTTATGACGGTATCTGCAGATCGTGCATCGGCTTGGGTATTTCGTAATATCTGAATGTCCCTTCGGATTTCATTTACCTCAATATTAAATTCCTGTTGCTTTTTTAATAATAGGTCTAATTTTTGGACTAATGCTGCAATGTGGTCTTGATGGTGTGCCATATACATCCGTTTGGTTGCCCTAAGTTGATTGTTTTCAATCTTGTACTAACGTAAAAGCAGCCTATTTGTTGGCAAGGTAGTGCGGTTTGCCCCAAAAAAACATCCCTGAAACCGGGGTAAACCGTTTTCAGGGATGATATCACTCAAATATAGCTGTCTTTTTAAGTACGGTTATGCGGCTTCTTTTTCAAAATAGAGATAAATGTACATGGCCGCGCCAAAGTTTGAGGCATCGGTGGAGACCAAACGCCAGCCGTCTTTCGCGTAGGCATCCAGTTTTTCCTGTATTTCAGCTTTCGAGGCCTTTATGATGTGTTTTGTGTCGAACGTTAGTTTACTATAATAAATAAGCGTTTCTACTTTGTACTGTTTCATGTTGCCTAGTTTTAGTTCACCATAAAGAGTGCATTGGCAAAAAGGAGCTTTCCATTTTCCCAAAACCCTCGAAATAAAGGGTTGTCGATCATGTACACGACCTGCCCCCGGCCCATATCCTCAGTTCCATAAATCAACGTTTCCGCTATTTTTTTCTTGGCCTCGCTACCGGCAAAACCAGAAACGGGTTCGTTGGCCCCTTTGGCCAAGTACATGGCGCTACCGTTTTCCAAATAGTGATACGCACTGTCCCCTAATTTTAGGGTAAAGTAAGTATCATCGTAACCGTAGGCCAAAGGGTTGGTGCGGTCGACGTTCGCCTTGAAAATGGCACCGGTGATAGCGTATTTAATTTCCTCTCTTTCGGAGAGTTCAAAGGACTCTAGTGTTAGGGATGAATCTTTTTCGATTTCTTTTTCTTTTATGGAAAACGCCTTATCGGACGAAAGTCCGTCAATAGCTCCTCCCATAGCAATCAATTTCCCGCCTTTTCTTACCCATTCTTTTATCTTATCCAGCGTTGCCGTTCCTAAATAGTCGGCGTATCCGTAGCCATCCGGTAAAATTAGGATGTCATAGGTGCTAAGATCGACCCTTTCGAAATAGCGGGTATCCAAAACCGAAATCGGATAGTTCAATTGTTGTTCGAAATAATTCCATATCTCCCCAAAACGTAGGGTAGACGTGGGTTCGCCGGATAGTATCGCAATTTTCGCTGGCTGTATTACGTCTACGGCACTTGAACCGAAATCCTTACCACTGTCCACAAAGCCAGTATTCGCGACGGTAAGGGTTTTGGCCGGGAACGCTTTCGCCATAATGCCTTTGAGGGTTCCCGTGAAATCCGCATGGTATTTATTGTCTCCTTTCATGATTAAAAGAGTGCCACGCTCATACGCCGTACCGTTCATTTCAAAAGGCGAGTGTGCAGAACGAACGCGAATATTCGCTTTTAACAAAGCCGCTAAAAATTTGGCATCTTCCATGCTGTTCCAATCTGCGATATACCCATAATGCGCTTCGTTGATTTGAGCATCAAAAGGGGTATCGATGGACCAATTTTTGCCGGAAGAGGGAACGAGGGTTTCCGAGGCAATGGCATCTAGGCCATACGCATAGGGTAGCGACCAGGCCGTAATATCATAGGTTACCGAATCACTTAGCTTTGCCTTGGGTTCGAACAATACTTTGACCAAGGTACTTTTAGCTTGATCGGTCGAAATGACCATACTCTTGTCTGAACTTTTTAGGGAACCGCTATTACCCGTGGTATAGTTGAATCCTTTTACCGTTTTGCTTTCCCCGGATGCGTATGCTATTTGATGCTGGTCGAGCAATCGGGCCAATGCCCCCAACTTATCAGGATTGCCATTGAGTACATAACTTTTATACTTGTATGTTTTTGGCCGATAGAAATTTTTAAATTCCTCGTTCAGCTTCACGACGTTTTTCGAAGCGACTTCGACCGTGGATAATCCAGTAGTATGGTGATGTGCGATACGGTCTTTTAAGGTAAGCGTGTCGCCGATACTGGTAATGATGCCCAAGCCCGCTCTGCCGCTACCGCCCTGTTCGTAGGTCATCCCGACACCACCGCTGTACGTTGGGTAGGTATCCCCATAACTGGGATACAATAGGTCGAAGACTTCTTTTGTAAAGTAGAGCCATCCGTTTTCATCAAAATATTTGGCATGGTTCTTTCCGATGGTCACCTGAAATTCACGTTGAAAATCGGTAATGACTTCGTGAAAAGGTTCTGCGGCAGGTGCAAAGTAATACGGATTATCGACCCCTTGCTCGTGAAAATCTACATGGATATGTGGCAACCAGGTGTTGAACTGTTTTAGACGTTGTTGGCTCTCTACCTGTGTCAGCCACGCCCAGTCCCTATTCAAATCGAACATGTAGTGATTGCTTCGCCCGCTCCACCAGCCTTCGTGATGCTCGGTGCTATAGGGGTCTACCTGGTTAGGGGTATTTTTATATTGATTGTACCAGTTTACATAACGGTCACGGCCATCGGGGTTGATACAGGGGTCGATAAGTACCACAATGTCTTCCAAGTAACTGCTTTTCACAGTCAGCAGGTCGTAGATGGTCTGCATGGAAGCCTCGGTACTCACACTCTCATTGCCATGAACATTGTAGCTGAGCCATACGATGGCTTTGGTAGAAGAGCCTTCCCCTCTTGTGTTTTTGAGATGTTCGAGCCGTATATCCTCTAAATTTTCCATGTTGGCCTTTGTGGATAAGGTCGCCAAAAGAAGTGGCCTGCCTTCGTTCGTTTTGCCATATTCAATAAGGCGCATGCGTTCAGGTGCTGCAGAGGCTAAAT
>JBARCC010000070.1:0-5698 GCA_049793635.1 Maribacter sp.
GAATATAAACTGGCCATCATAGGTTTGTTAAAATCTATGCAGGTAGCGGTCACTAATTATGGTACCGACGGTACGGATAGTGTCGATTATCCTGATTTTGCCCATCCAGTTGCTCTCGATGTTGAAAAAGGTGCTGCAGATTTTGGTATTTTAATTTGCGGAAGTGGAAACGGTGCCTGTATGACGGCCAATAAACAACAGAAAGTTAGGGCCGCGTTATGCTGGTCAAGAGAAATAACGCAACTTGCTAGAGAACATAATGATGCCAATATTCTAAGCTTGCCTGCAAGATACATTGCCCTACCACAAGCTTTGGAAATGGTAGCCACTTTTTTAAACACACCATTTGCCGGAGGACGTCATGAACGGCGTATCGAGATAATTCCCATAAAATAATTGATTCTATAATGCCTCACGTCCATAAACACGACCACACACATGCACACGGTCATGCACACCCAGTTGTGGAAGGCAAGAACCTGATGATTTCGATTGTACTCAATGTAATCATCACCCTTGCTCAGGCTGTCGGAGGCTTCATATCGGGTAGCTTATCGCTGTTATCTGACGCATTACATAATTTTAGCGACGTAATTTCACTGATTGTGAGCTACGTCGCCAATGTGCTTTCTAAAAAAGAAGCATCGGTCGGTAAAACTTTTGGGTTTAAAAGAGCGGAAATTATTGCCGCTTTTGTAAACGCTGCTACCTTAATGGTGGTAGCGTTTATTTTGATCAAGGAAGCGGTCGAGCGTTTTATAAGTCCCGAGGAAGTGTCCTCTGACATTGTAATTTGGCTTTCCCTCTTGGGTATTGCCGCGAACGGATTCAGTGTTTTTCTCATTAAAAAAGATGCAGACCATAACATGAATATAAAGTCTGCCTATTTACATTTATTCACGGACATGATGGCATCGGTAGCCGTGTTGGTAGGAGGGTTGCTCATGAAATTTTTTAAAATGTATTGGGTTGACCCTGCGTTAACTATGGCTATTGCGCTCTATCTTATGTATATGGGGTACGATCTTTTAAAAAATTCTACAAACGTACTCATGCTCTTCGCGCCCAACCAAATTAGTGTAGCCCAAATTGTAGCACTATTATGTGAGATACCTACTATCGCTAACGTGCATCATGTGCATTTATGGCAATTGAATGAGAATCAGATTCATTTAGAGGCACACGTAGATTTTGAGGAGGATATTTCCATTTCAGAATTCGATAGTATTTTAGAAAAAATTCAAGATGACCTTTTCCATAATTTCGGAATCAACCATGTAAATATTCAGCCCGAATTCGGGAGATGTGACAATAAACAGATCATAGCAAAAGATCAATGTTAGAGATAAAGGTAAAAGAATTTGGTGCGCTCAGCGTTCAAGAGCTGTACGCACTGTTACAGTTACGCAGTGCCATTTTCGTTGTCGAGCAAAATTGTGTGTATCAAGATGTAGACGGTAAAGATTCTAAAGCGTTACATGTAATCGGGACTTTTGGGGATAAGATTATAGCCTATACCCGTATTTTCAAACCCGGCGATTATTTTTCAAAGGCCAGCATAGGTAGGGTTGCCGTTCACGAAGATTTTAGAACTTTCGGTTATGGAAAGGATATCATGAACGCTTCGATCAATGCAATAATTGACGTATTTGGCCAACAGGCCATAAAAATTTCCGCACAAACCTATTTAATTAAGTTTTATACGGAATTGGGATTTACCGTTTTTGGCGAAGGATACTTGGAAGATGGCATTCCCCATGTAGAAATGATAAGAAACTAAAAAGAGCCGTATTTCTTGGCTCTTTTTAGTTTCTTATCGAAGTTCAAATTATATTGAAGTTATTTCCTTAAGAATGCTTCATAGGCTTTCTAAGGCAGTTGAACTCTAAAATTATACTTCCTCGATTATATTTTGATAGGTGTTTTATTACTCAGGTTGATGTCCTCTAGCATGGTATCGGTAAATTTATAATGCCCTCTCGTTGTGATAATCCTGAAGCGGTTCGAGTTCATTCTACTTAAAGTATCCAAAAACAGCCATTTTGTTTTCAACAACCTTGTTTTGGGAGATTTCAAGCTAATATCGAAATAGTATTTTCTTCCATTTTTAATAGCGACAATATCGGGAGTAATGTGGTCTTCCTTTCCTTTTCTTGAGTACGACTTTGGGGTTTCGTACCCTTCCATATCGGCTTTGATATTCTCAAAACCGGTAGCCTCTAAATGTTGTATCGACTTTTCTAAAAATGCTGCGTTTTCTGACTTTTCTACATTTACCATACTTTATAAGATAACAAAAAAAAGGAGATTTCCAAATTTTAAGCGTTGATTAACATTTATTAAAGGATATTAAACCAACCTTTTCGCGATACCTTCATCGATCAAAAATGCCAACTTCAACACGAGGTTAATGGGTTTTTCTGCCTTATTGCTTCTTGAAAAATAGAGATAACCTTCTTTTCGGTGCTGTAATTCGGCTAGTTTTAACTTACCATGAAACCCTTCATGCGCTGTTGCATGGTGTGTCAATACATTCTTTGTCATTTTTCGCCCCTCCAAAAAAAGCTGTAGTTTTTTGCGGTTTACCAAAGTGATGTTACAGGTAGTGAACCGAGTGGGCTCATCTTGATAGATGGCCGTTATCAACGCGTAAAAATCAGTTTTCTTTTTGGGGTCAAAAAGCCAACCTTCTTTACAAACACCTTTTTTAAGATAACTCAATTCAAAAGCAAAGGTGGGAAGGTCCTCGTTAATATAATCCAGTTGTGCCTTTTCGTCAATGTAAAAAGTGTCCTTGGTACTTTTATGGGTGAAAATGACATCCACCCCGGCCATTTGGTGCTTTGCATCAGCTACGCGTTCGGTATCGTAGTACACAAGATGGTCTTTGTAATAGGCATCGATAAGGAGTGCAAGTTGTTTCTCTTTTTTCAAATCAGAAAAAAAGGAGCTCTCCATTAAACATGTATTTTGTCGAACAGTGCATCGGCTATCTTTTGTACCACGCCCACAACCAAGGCATTTCCCATAAAAAACGCCCTTTTGGTATCTGAGATACCACTCAACGCGGTATGGTCATCGGGGAACATATTCAAGCGTTCCAATTCTCTTGGGGTCAGCCGCCTTAGACCTTTAGGGGTATGCACCACGTGTTTAAAACGTGATGGACTCTTACCACCTTCGCCGGTGATGATGGTTCGTGATGCATTGTCCAACGCATCAGGGAATACCATGCTTCCCTCACTGTAAGTATAGGAAAAACCAGATTTTGCCTTTCGGGTTTCTTTTTTTGAACCTTTTAAATATGCCCATTTCGGATAGTCGTTTTCTGGAATATAAAATTCTTCGGCTATCTTTTCTTTTTCAAGTACATCTTTTAAAACGGTTCTTTTTCCATCATAACTGGGTGAGGTTTTAGCGGTATGGACCACCCCGTTTATCAACACTCCTGAATTTTGAAAAGGGGATGCCTTTTGATGTAGATTGAAAGTTTCCGATAAGCCGACCAAGTCTTTCTCGAGCGAAACGGATAGCGTTTTTACACTGGTTGACGTGCAGGGGAAGGCTGTTGCCAAGGTTCCCGACGCATACATCCATGTTTCGGGCGTCGTATTGTGCAGTGTTCTGTACAGTTTGGTACTCTTGTGGTATCCCAAGAAAAAAACACGTCTACGGCGTTGCGGCATCCCGTAATCGGCGGCATTAATGACCCTCCATTCGATAGCGTAACCTAAATCGTCCAAACTTTTTAGCATAATGGCGAAATCGCGGCCTCTTTGACTAGAAGGGGATTTGAGCAAACGGTCCACATTTTCGAGAAACAAGTATTTTGGGGGGTTCTTCTTCTCGGACAATATTTTATGGATACTCCACCAAAGCACGCCTTTTTTACCGATAAGGCCTTTTGCGTTGTGAAGCGTCGTGGCAACGGAATAATCTTGGCAGGGAAACCCACCTACCAGCATATCCGCATTAGGTATATCGTTCGTGTCTACCGCTGAAATATTGGTATTGGAATGATTTTCTGTACCGAACCTAGCTTCGTACACCTTGGATGCATGTTGCATTTTTGTACCTGGCTCCCATTGATTGCTCCAAACGACCTCGTATTTTTTGGTGTCTTCCAATCCTAGGCGAAAACCGCCCACACCCGCAAAAAGCTCTATAACTTTTAGTTTCTTCATTTTGCGCTAAATTTACACAAAGAAGACATTTAAACTTTTTGCATTCGCTAAAAATTAATTTTTTGTATCCATTTTTTGCCTTTTTTTCGCTTCTTAGCGATGCGATGCCGCTCAAAAAAAATCTTAAACCTGGCAAAAATTCCTGATTTTTCGCTTAAATTCAAAATGTGTATAGCACTTCAGAACAAAACGCGCAAGGCAAGACATAATTCGAATAGATATGAAAAAAATAGTAGTGTATGGTGGGGCAATATTGGTGATGACACTGTTACAGTTGGCATGTAGCCTCGACCTTAAGAGCAAGCAAATTTTAGCGCAGGAAATAAATGATATAGCCACCACCTATGCCCCTGATAAACGTACCGCTCTTTTTGACATTATCGTTATCAAAGGCAAGTCGGAATACATCCTTTCGGGCGAAAGCAACCTGCCACATGCCGTAGATTCCCTGAAGGCGAGATTAAAGGCGAACGGAATTCCGTTTGAGGATAACATAGAGCTGTTACCTTCCGCAGCGTTGGAAGGAAAGACATCTGCGCTGATCACGATTTCCGTAGCGAACCTAAGAAGTAATCCCAAACATTCCGCAGAGCTGGCCACCCAAGCGCTTTTGGGAACGGTTGTAAAAGTTTTGAAAAAAGAGGGCAATTGGTATTTGGTGCAAACCCCAGACGCGTATTTAGCGTGGGTGGATGCTGGTGGAATACACTTGATGGATGAAAAAGCCCTAGCGGAATGGACGTCTTCAGAAAAAATTATATTCACCGCTACTTACGGCCATGCCGTTGAAACGGAAGAAAACCGGCAGCGGGTATCTGACCTAGTGGCCGGTAACATCCTGGAACTTTTAAGCGTCGATAAGAATTTCTTTACCGTTCGGTTTCCCGATGGGCGGCAGGCATCCGTATCACGCAACGAGGCTATGGAATATACCTCGTGGATATCGAACTTGAATACGGATGCCGATGCATTGATAGAAACGGCCGAAGCCCTGATGGGCGTACCTTATTTATGGGGTGGTACATCAACAAAAGGAGTGGATTGTAGCGGCTTCACCAAAACGATTTATTTTCTAAACGGCATGGTGCTCCCGCGGGATGCTTCCCAACAAGTGCACACCGGGAAACCCGTCGATTCGCTTTCCAATTATAAGGTAATGGAAAAAGGAGATTTATTGTTTTTCGGCAGAAAGGCCACCGATTCAACAGCAGAAAAGGTAGTACATGTAGGGATGTGGATCGGGGACCATAAGTTTATCCATGCCTCCGATAGGGTACGCATCAGCAGCGTGGATAAGGAGGACCCAGCCTACGACGCCTACAATGTTGGACGGTATTTGCGTTCAAAACGAATTTTGAATCAAGAGGATGGGGCTATACTCAATGTAAAGAAGGCAAACGAGGTTAAAGGCTAAGGCAGTGCAAAGGCAATGATTTGGTTTCCTTTTTTGGTCCCTAGTTTCTCGCCACCGCAGGCGAGCACCACATATTGTTTACCGGTGTACATATACGTAG
>JBARCC010000071.1:0-5434 GCA_049793635.1 Maribacter sp.
GTGCAGCACAGTTGATCATTGAAACGATTACCCTGCTCAAAGCAACGGACGTAGATTGCAACATTATCGTTATGGGGGATTTTAACGATGACCCCTCTTCTAAGAGTTTGCAGCTATTAACTACCGAAGCCGGTTTGTTCAACCCTATGGAAACCTTGCATATTCCGCAAAGTAACGGTACCTCCGTATATGGCGGAAATTGGAACCTGTTCGATCAGGTACTCCTCTCGAACACGTTCTTCAATTTCAAAAAAGGGACACATAGTTTCGACCATGCCGCAATATATGACCATAGCTCCCTCAAGGAAAAAGAAGGCAAGTATAAGGGTACACCGTATAGAACTTTTGTGGCGGATCGGTATATGGGAGGTTATAGTGACCATTTTCCTGTGTATATCGTACTGAGTTATAATCCTTAATTTTTAGAAGGAAATATCCTACACAACTATTTTTGGTGTTTTCACAACAGCATTAGCCCAAAGTGAGGGTAGTTCATCGAAAAAAATGAATCTTTTGTCGGTTGTTGGCTCTTTGTTTTATGTTTGTAGTCCAAATCTTACACTAAACTTGACCGGACTATGCTTTCAACCCACGCAATTACCAGCAAAAGTGCTATACTTCTATTACTCTGCTTCGCAGTATCATGTATTACGGTACAAGCTCAGACCAGCGTTCAGCGTTCGGAAATATCCGCTTCTTATAAAACCAATGTCCTCACCACTCTAAAATCGAGCCTTGTACAAGCCAATGTAGCTGAAAATCTTCGGGTCGAGGCACTTGCAAAGCAGAACCATTGGAAAATAAGGGAAACGCTGGCCAATGGAAAAAAAATAGAATTGCAAGATGTTGGGGTTGACGGGAGCCCACTTTATTACGAAACCTATGCTGACGAAGCCGGTGTAACCTCTAGGGCGAATACTTTGAACACCAACGGTGCGCTTGGCCTGCAGTTAGATGGAGAAGGAATGCAGGTAGGGGTCTGGGATTCTGGCGTCGCATTGGAAAACCATGTAGAGTACGCTTCAAGAATTACGGTAGGGGATGCAGGTACGGAAATTGATGCGCATGCTACACGGGTCACAGGAAGCATTATTTCAACGGGTTTCAAAAAAGACGCAAAAGGCGTTGCCAACAAGGCGACTGTATTGACCCATGATTGGAAAAGGGATAAAATCGAGGTGGCCGAAGCGGCCGCAAACGGTCTACTTCTTTCGAATCATTCGTACGGCATACAAGCAGAGCGCGTTACCGATTGGTATTTTGGAGCCTATACTAAAATTGCCCAAGATTGGGACAATATTATGTACAACGCTCCTTATTATTTAATGGTGGTCGCCGCTGGCAACGCTCAGAAGAGCAGTGAAAACGATGGTCCTATCTATGGTTCAAGTGCCCAAGGCTACGACGTTCTGTTAGGCTTTACGCTTGCTAAAAATGGAATTACCGTTGCCGGAGCCAATACCGTTATCGATAGAAATGGTAATTTAACAAGGGCCAATGTATCGAGCTACAGTAGCTTTGGACCTGTAGATGATGGCAGGATCAAACCCGACCTTGCCGGGAATGGATCTTCGATCGTTTCTACCGATTCGTACAGCAATACCAGTTACAATGCCTCTTCGGGAACCTCTATGGCCACCCCAGGCGTTACCGGTTCGCTTTTATTGTTGCAACAGTACCACGAACAGTTATATGGGAATTACATGAAGGCTGCCACGCTGAAAGGTCTGGCCTTGCATACCGCCGACGATATCGATCAAAAAGGACCGGACTATCAAATGGGTTGGGGGGTAATGAACGCCAAGAGCGCCGCCCAAGTATTGTACAATAAGGATTTTAACAGTCAAGTTTCGGAACAAAACTTAGCAAATCAAGAAACCATCTCCTTTACGGTGACCGCTGAAGGTGATGGACCCCTAATGGCTTCCATCTCCTGGACCGATGCCGCATCGGAATATGTGAATAGCGGAGAATTGAACAATACCACAAAGGCCTTGGTCAACGATCTGGATATCAGGATTACGCAGAATGGCACTACTTTTTTACCCTGGAAATTGAATCCTGCGCAAGCAGGTAACGCCGCCGTCAAGGCCGATAATACGGTTGATCCTTTCGAGCGCATAGAAATCCCAAATGCAAAGGGTAGTTATACGATTACCATTCGCCATAAGGGCCAATTAAAAAGTGACACCCAAGATTTCTCGTTGATCGTAACGGGGGTTAGGATGACGGAATGTGTATTAAATGCTCCGGAGCAAATCGTGTTGACCGCAGCGAATTCTACCTCGGTAGAGCTTGCATGGGAAGGTAGCCCAGAAGGTTTGTACGAAGTACATTACCAGGAAGAGGGTCGTCAAGACTGGTCGATTGCCTATGCTTCCGATGCAAATTTTGCATTTGAAGGATTAACGGAAGGTAAGATGTATACCAGCAAAATAAGAACCTTCTGTTCACAGAACGCTGCTTCTGAGTTCAGTGAAACCATTTCCTTTGTATTCAAAGGGTCGAATACCTTATTGGATGCTTTGGGCACGCTAAGCCTTACGAACGAAATTCCTTTTACGGTATACCCTAACCCTGCGGTGAACGAGATTCAAATGAACCTAGAAACCAGTGATACCGCAATGTACAGAATTGTAAGTACCAGCGGTCTCGAGTTAAAAGTAGCTTCGGCGAAGCAAACCAGAATCGATGTTTCCGATTTACCTTCGGGGGTATACGTCCTTCAGGTTCAGGATAGGGGAATTGAAAAAAGCACAAAATTTTATAAATACTAATGTATCCAAAGTACTTCTTCACGGATACAACATAAATGGACATTAGATTTCTTTATCCTAGAATCAGTGACTCAATCATTGGAGATGTAATGATTGGAATTTCCTGGAGCTATGCCTCGGGTGTAGCATTCAGATCGTCAATTCATCAAGAGTCAAGAATCCAGAATCAGGATATTTAAGATTTAGGTATTGGCTTTTAGGTAGTAAAGGTGCTAATGTCAATATTCCGGTAACCCTTCCCAGAGGTAATTGACTTCATCATCCATTGAAATAGTTACTGATTCCGCTCAAAATGCTTTGAACGGCATAAGAGGCCAAAATTAAACCCATAATCTTACTGATTACCGTTATACCATAACTACCAATGTGTTTTTGAACGGTATTGGCGGCCAATAAAATCCCACAGGTTAAGCCCACGACCACGAGCACCAAAACGGTGGTAATGGTCTGTTGTTGGATAGAATAGATATGATTATCGGTTAGGAGAACCACGGCCATAATCGCTCCCGGTGATGCAATGGAAGGTATTGCGACGGGAAAAATCGTAACATGCTTATAATCGGTAATCTGGTTGGTTTCGGTAGTAGGTTTTCCATCCCCAAAGATCATGGTCAATGCAAAAAGAAACAGAATCACGCCACCGGAGATTTGAAAAGCGTCCAACGAAACCGACATGGCCTCCAAGATAAGTTGCCCTATCACTATAAAAAAGAGGAGGATAAAAAATGCGATAACAGAGGCCCTTATCGCAATT
The DNA here is from genome assembly GCA_049793635.1 of Maribacter sp. GTDB lineage: Bacteria > Bacteroidota > Bacteroidia > Flavobacteriales > Flavobacteriaceae > Maribacter. The sequence goes on from JBARCC010000071.1 coordinate 3,532, forward strand.
TTACGTTTGTGCACCCGATCGAACTCTTTGGTCGCCTCTAAATATACAGGAACGGATCCAATCGGGTCGATTACCGCGATCAAGAAAAAAATGGAAGTCAACAATTCGATCATCTTTACTGTATCCTTTTAGATTGGGTAGTAAACGAAAGTCCCTGTTGGCCAACGGTAGAGCTCATAATGCCCTCGAACAAGGGCTCTGGGCATTCTTCGGGCGTTTTCCATTCAATGATGAAATTAGAACCGGTACCTCCTTCAACATCTATCTCATCGATAATGATTTCAGTGGTTTCTAACGGAGCCAAATAAATAGGATGGTCGAAATAGGTTCTTACGGAGGTGCCATGTGTGTCAAAATACTCCGCCTTTAAAAGGAATACGGTATCTTTTTCACTAACGTTCCTTAAACTCACCATGGCGGTAAGGTTATGTGTTTTGCGCTCAGAACTGCTATAGATTTGCGAATAAATCGATAGATATGATTTTCCATGAACCAAAGAATCGGTCGTTGGTAAGGCGACCCTGCGCTTGGACCAATTTTCTGGATTGATGGAACTCATTTCTGAAGTGTTGGAGCAGCTGAACAAGAGTACCAATACGAAGTGAAGGATGCCGACTTTTTTCATAGCTAGGGTTTCTGAACGGTTTGTTTAACGCCTAAAGTACATCTTTTACTCGATAATCGAGATGTGAATGCTCCGAGGCTTGTCTCGAAATTTTAAAGTTGTTTCCTTCCAGATGCCTCTTGGGCTTGCCCCGAGGTAATTGACTCGATACTCTATATTTGAGCACTCCTAGGCTTGCCTATACCTTCTAACGTTCTTTACTTCCTTGTGCCTCTCGACTTTCCCTTGTACGCAACTATAACCGAGAATCATAGATGTTTGATGGCTTCTCTATAAAAAAATAGAAGGCAAGTATCAGTTTGGGATTCTTTTTATTTCCTGCTCGGTCAGAATGGGTTCGTTGCGTAATCTCAGAAAAACTTGTGCCGTAGTAAGAACATCCAATTCGCAATAGGAAATGATACGGCCAAGGTCTTTCTCTTTATAAAAGACATCCCGTACCATGCTCCCGTCGATATCTTCTTTCGGGGAGGGTATGCCGAGCACATGGGCCATCAATTTTAAAGAGGTGTAATGTTTATAATCTCCAAATTTCCATAGCTCCATAGTGTCTAAATGAGGTATTTCCCATGGCTTCTTTCCGAAAAGGTCCAATTTATAGGGTAATGAAATACCGTGAATTAGCATTCTACGTGCGATGTAGGGGAAATCGAACTCTTTTCCATTGTGGCCGCACATTACATTTTTTGGAGCACTGAAATGGGTGTTCACCAAGGACTTAAATTCTTGTAATAATGCAGGTTCATCTCCATGAAAAGTGGTCACCCTAAAGTTTTTAAGACCTTCCTTTACAATAAAATACCCCACCGAGATACAGATTATTTTCCCGAATTCGGCCCAAATTCCTGCGCTGTCATAAAATGCATCTGCGCTGATTTCCGCTTTACGTTGATACCGGGACTTATGCTCCCAGAGCTCCTTTGTAGTTTCGTCCAATTGATCGAACGATTCCTTTTCCGGAACGGTTTCTATGTCCAGAAACAGTATGCTTTCCAAGGGTATTTTTTCTAGCATAAGCTTAGCGTTTACATCTTTAGTAAATTACCATTTTTTCTTTTACGACTTTCCATAAAAACGATACATTGAATTTAGGTATCTTTAAGTTTGGATATCACCTGCTATGAAATCCGTTTTACGACTTTTAAAAAAGAATGTCCATGCAATTTTCAAAAGTACCTCGTCCAGTAATTTTATTGGCCCTTACCTTGTTTATCGTTTCCTGTCAAAACGATGACCTAGAACTTGATCAAGGGGTGTCGCAGTCTCAAGCATTAAGGG
>JBARCC010000072.1:0-1657 GCA_049793635.1 Maribacter sp.
GTGTTCTACCTCGTGTCGGAAAGATTTTGAGTATGAACCCAGTGCGGGTAATCTGTCGTTCTCTAGGGATACCGTATACCTGGATACGGTGTTTTCCAATATAGGGAGTAGCACCTATTCCTTAAAAGTGTATAATACGAGTGCTACCGATATTCGTATTCCTAGCATATCATTGAGAAATGGAACCGAGAGTCTGTACAGGTTAAATGTCGATGGGGTCGCCGGTAACCAATTTGCGAACACCCCTATATTGGGGAAAGACAGCCTTTTTATATTTATCGAAACTACCATCGATATCAGTGATGACTCGATTACGGAACTTTTATATACCGATGCGATCCTTTTTGATACGGAAACCAACCAACAGGAGGTGGAGTTGGTTACCTTGGCCAAGAAAGCGGTGTTCCTATTTCCTGAAATGGACAGTGGCAATGCTACTGAAACCATTGAACTGTATACGGATGAAAACGGTAATCCGGTCGTGGTTACCGGGTTCGAGCTCGATGCCGCCCACTTGAACTTTACGAACGAAAAGCCCTATGTTATCTACGGATATGCCATCGTCCCGAACGGGAAGGAATTGGTCGTTGATGCTGGCGCAAGGATACACTTTCATGAAAATTCGGGGTTATTGGTCCAAAATGGAGCCACCCTAACTGTCAATGGTGCATTGAGTACAGACCTGCAGTTATTGGAACAAGAAGTTATTTTTGAGGGTGATCGGCTCGAACCCTCATTTTCTGAACGCACTGCGCAATGGGGCGCTGTATGGCTCGAGCGCGGAAGCATGAACAACAGGTTGAACCATATGACCATTAAGAATGCGCATATCGGCCTGTTTTTGGAAGCGGATAGCGATTTGCCTTCCACTACCTTGACCATTACAAATAGTCAAATTTATAACAACAGCCTTTACAACCTTTGGGCCAAAAATGCATCGATTATTGCAGAAAACGTGGTATTGGGGGGTGCAGGAATAGCATCCTTACAATGCGAAAATGGGGGTAATTATACGTTTACCCACTGTAGCATCTCCAACTACTGGAATAAAGGATTTAGAACCACTACAGCGCTCACGCTCAAAAATACCGATGGTTTCGGTAATGATAATGCCGAGGATTTGGTACGGGCCGATTTTGCAAATTGTATCATCGACGGGAACACTCAAAATGAAATTACCCTGCAACCTAGTGCAAACAGTGTCTTTAATTTCAATTTTAAAAATTGCTTTATAAAATTGGTACCACCACAAAGCCCGACCGTTGAAAACCTATATGATGTAAGCAACCCTGATTTTTATGAGGCCATTCTAACGAAGGGTCATCTTGATTATTTCGCTGCCACTAAGAACGATTTTAGAATCGGTCTAGAGACTGAAGTGAAAAATCGAGGCGCTTTGGAAATTGCGAATACCGTTCCAATCGATCTGGTCGGAACCCCAAGAACCACGATGCCAGATTTGGGCGCTTACCAATCAAAAGAGAAGCAAGAATAACGATATAAGTACAAAAACTGAAAGATTTTTCTTTCATGAGGCCCTGTAGTCATTCATTTTATCAATAAGTCCTCCGTTTTTATAAGGACATTCTTGGTGTTCGCTTTTGAAGGGATACTTAATTTCGTAGAAGACACTCTATTTCTTGGAATACACGTATAC
>JBARCC010000073.1:0-4784 GCA_049793635.1 Maribacter sp.
GCGTACACCGTGTTATAGTCTGTTGGATGAACCCTTAATCTTGGAATATGCCGACTGTCCTTTAAGCCAGCGGAAACCCAAGTTTTACCCCCATTCTCCGTTTTCCATACCCCGTAACCCGAAGATACATTTCCCCGCAAGGTCTTTTCACCACCACCTACGTAAATGACATTAGGGTCACTTTTAGCCACCTCAACGGCGCCAATACTGCCTCCAAAAAAGCCGTCGGATATATTTTCCCATGAACGACCTCCATCCAATGTTTTCCACACACCTCCACCCGCTGCGCCAAAATAAAAAAGGTTCGGTTCACCGGGAACCCCGGTAACCGCCGCGGAACGACCGCCACGAAATGGCCCGATCAATCGATAATCCAAACTGGAATAGAGTTCTTCGGGATAGGTGGTCACATTCTGTGATTTGCCTTTTTTCTGTGACGTAAGCGATAGGGGTAAAAGAAAAACAGCCAGCCCAAGAAGGCAAGCTTTTGCAATACAAGTTTTCATTTTTGAAGTTTCAAGTTAGTCTCCCTAAAAATAGGGAAAATGACCTGATGTATCATCAAACAACCTAAAATTTATCCATCATACTTTCATCACGGTGTTTTGGCGTGAACCTTTTCCGACTGGGTCGTATGAAATCAGTCTCAAACAAAATTATAGTTTTGTACTTGAACCTTATCCGCACCCTATTGGTAAGATAATTTGTCCACCGTTTTTTACAGAGTAATAATGTCCAATACCCAAAAAGCGATCAACGATATCCTTCTTCTTTCGGGTCTTCTGAATGCTGGCGTAGCAGTTTCATGTACTTCTTTTGATCATCTATCAATTCCATTACTTGCCACATTAAAACATAAGCAGCGAAGGCTATACAAAGGGTTTCCATCATAATCATATTCCTATAGTTTTCCTGTTTCCCGTATCTACGGAAAATTGGCAGTAGGGTTTGGTTTAGATAAAAGATTAAAGACTGTTTTGAAATGTGTGTTTGAAATTGTAATAGGTAAATTTTGATGCTATTTTAGGCAGTATTTTATAGCATAACCATAGCCACGGTCTAAAATTTTAGCGAACCTGCTTGCCGGCGTACAGGGAATGGTGAAAGAAGGGGCATAACCAAATCATCGACATATTTCAAAACAGTCTCTTAGTCTGCCAATAGATTCTTGTTTATTTCCCTACGTAGGTAAAACCCGGTGACAATGGTGGAAAGGACATCGGCAATTGGGAATGAGAGCCAGACCCCTAGTTCCCCAAAATAGTTTGGGAGTATGAATACCAACGGAATAAAAAAGAATCCCTGTCGGGAAAGTGTCAATAATAACGCCGGCACGGCCTTACCGATAGCCTGAAAATAAGCCGCCCCGATGAGCTGCAATGCGATAATCGGGGTAGCCGCAAAAACCCAGCGCATAGCGGCGGGCGTATGTTCGAGAACGAACGCGTTCGTAGCCATCTCCGCTTCGCCCATATCGCCCCTTTGGCTCAAAAAGAGATTGGCGATATCGGCTGGAAAAATCATTAATCCGGCAAAAACGATCGTTGCCAATATTGCCGCGTAAGTAATGGCTGTGTAGATGGATTCTTTGACCCTGTCGTATTTTTCAGCACCATAATTAAATCCTGCAATCGGCAAAAAGCCTTGTGTTACCCCAAAAACCGGAAACAACGCAAACATCAATACCCTACCGATTATTGCATATACGGCCACCATCGCCTCACCTCCCAAATCGAACAGAATATTATTCATCAATAGGTAAATAATACTGACCAAGGCCTGTCTGGATAAAGTTACAAAGCCCAAGGAACCTATCTCCCTTAAGATGCTAAAATTAATGCCCAGGTATCCCCAACTCAGCTTAAGTTCTGAGTGCTTGGACAGGAAGAAGTACAGAATGTAACAGAAACATAAGAAATAACTGGCCGTTGTGGCCCATGCCGCACCTTCCATGCCCCAATCCATGATATTGATGAACACATAATCCATCACTAAATTTCCTACGGATGGAATGATCATCGCAATCATGGCGAATTTTGGCTTTCCCTCTGATCGGATGACATTATTCCCCATCATGTTCAAGGCCAATAGCGGTACGCCATATAACACAATGACATAGTAGATTTTAGCCATTTCAAAAATAGACCCCTTGCCTCCAAAAGCCGGGATGAGCGAATCGACGAACAAAAGCCCCAAAACGACCATGACCGTTGTGATGACCACGGTAAGCGTAATTTGATTTCCAAAGGTCCGCAATGCCTTTTCCTTGTTGTTCGCTCCCAAAGCCCGGGAGATAATGCTTGCCCCTCCAATACCGATGGCCATACCCAAGGCACCTATAAAAAAGGAGACCGGTAGCACCACGTTGATCGCTGCAATGGCGATGGAACCGATCCAGTTGCCTACAAAAATAGAATCGACCAGCACGTTGAGGGACATGACCAATATCCCTATACTTGCGGGAGCGGCCTGTTTGATGAGCAAACTCGATATGGATTCAGAGCCTAATTGCTCCGCTGAAACGTTTGCCATTTATGGTCGTTTTTTAAGCATTTGTGTAGCACCCGTGATTTTTTGAAAACGGACCTTCGCTCCTTTAACTGCAGCTAAACGTGGGTTTGATCAAGTACTCGGGGTCACCGCAAGTTCTCCGGTAGTGTGCCAGTCATTGACCCATTTCGCCATGACCGATACCCAATGGACACTATCGTTCATACAGGGAATATGTTTGTAGTGCTCGCCCCCTGCTTCCTCGAACTGCTCCTTGCCCTCCATGGCTATCTCTTCCAAGGTCTCCAAACAGTCGCTTACAAAGGCAGGGGTAATGACCGCCAAACGCTTTTTACCTTCCTTGGCCAAGCGCTCGAATTCATAATCGGTATAGGGTTTCAACCAAGGGTCGCCCGCCAAACGTGATTGAAAAGAGGTACTTACCTGTTCCTCCTTTAGTCCTAAATAAGCCTTTACCATTTCAGTAGTGTCGTATACCTGATGTCTATAACATGTATTATGTGCGACCGAATTTATCGAGCAGCAACTACCGTCTATTTTACAATGAAAACGGGTAGGGTCGCTTTTACGGATATGTCTTTCGGGAATGCCATGGTAGGAGAAAAGAATATGGTCGTAATCAAACCCCTTTAATCCGTCCTTAATACTTTCCGATAGTGCTTTGATATAATCCGGATTTTTATAGAATGCGGGCATGGTCGTTACCGCCATTTCCGGGAAGTATTTTTGCTGTTCCTCGAGCACCTTGACGACCACGGTTTCGTAACTGGACATGGCGTAATGCGGATAGAGCGGCACCAACAAAACGTCGTCAACGCCTTTATCCTTTAACTCTTGTAAGGCATTTTTAATGGTCATGGTGCCATATCGCATTCCCAGTGCTACCGGCATTTCTGTATGTTCCTGTAATTTGGTACTGAAACGTTCCGAAAGTACGATAAGTGGCGAACCTTCGTCCCACCAAATCTTGGCATATGCCTTTGCGGATTTCTTTGGTCGGGTCTGCAGAATGATTCCTTTAACGAGTACCGCCCGCAACCATTTTGGCGCGTCGATGACCCGTTCGTCCATCAAGAATTCGTCCAAATAGGGCTTTACATCCTTTGGCGTGGGACTATCCGGTGAACCCAAATTGACCAATAATACTCCTTTCATAGCTGTATTTTTTCGGTTACAAAAATAAGACATGTAAGAGGACCAGCATTTAAACCACCTACAAATTCTTCATATCCATCTATAAACAAAGTTGATACTCCCCTGCTCTTGGTCGGTATCCCAACTATTTATGCTTAGTTTTGTAAAGAAGTATAAACGAGTCCGCCAAAATGCAGAACCTTTTTAAAAATCCGACCACTTTATTCTACATCGTAGGGGCCGTACTCGTATTGTTGCTACTTCAACTGATTACGGTACAGGTATTAAGGCGGCTCGGGAAAAATCCGAAGTACTTACTGGACAAAGACGGAATCAAAAAAATAACCTCTCCCATATTTTTCATTTTTATCGCCATTATCATACGCATGCAGTCTTTGCACGAGCCTCTGAATCTTACGGAGTTTTCGTATATCTTAAAAAAGGTAAGCACCATTACCATCATATTCGCGACCACTTGGTTGATCATTGCCGGTCTTAAAATTCTTAAACGGCATGTAACCAACAACTACGATGTAGAGGCAACGGATAACTATCGTGCGCGTAAAATATATACGCAATTTAACATCCTCGAGCGTATTATCATGGTCATTATCATCGTGTTGGCCATGGGTATCGCCTTAATGAGCTTTGAAAGCATTCGGGAAATAGGAGTGAGTATTTTTGCCTCGGCCGGTGTTGCGGGGATCATCGTGGGTCTTTCCGCACAGAAAATGATCGCCAATATTTTGGCCGGGATACAAATTGCCATTGCCCAACCTATAAAATTAGACGATGTCGTTATCGTGGAAGGGGAATGGGGACGTATTGAGGAAATTACCCTGACCTATGTGGTGGTGAATATTTGGGATAAAAGGCGGTTGATCGTACCTACGCCCTACTTTATCGAAAAACCGTTTCAAAACTGGACCAAGAAATCGGCCGACCTTATCGGAACCGTTTATTTGTATACCGATTATCGGGTCTCGTTCGATGCCTTACGGACGCAATTAGAGTCTATATTAGGCGAAACTGACCTATGGGACGGTAGAAATCAAAATATTCAGGTAACCGATTCCAAGCCCAATTGTGTAGAAATAAGAGCTATGGTAAGTGCAAAAGATGCCTCGACGCTATGGGAC
>JBARCC010000074.1:0-3052 GCA_049793635.1 Maribacter sp.
AGCTTGTTCTTGTAAGTGTAGGGTATAGTTCCTGTCACTGGTGCCACGTTATGGAGGAGGAAACTTTTGAAGATTTGGAAGTTGCTGAATTAATGAATTCTAATTTCATAAACATTAAGGTCGACCGTGAGGAGCGACCAGATGTCGACCATTTGTACATGACCGCATTACAGTTGTTGAAAGGTCAGGGTGGTTGGCCGCTGAATGTGATTACGTTACCGAACGGGAAACCACTGTATGGGGGTACCTATCATACAAAAACGCAATGGATTGAAGTGCTCTCCAACGTAAGTAAGCGATACAAGAACGACCCAATTGAAGCAAACGCTTATGCGGACAGATTGGCTGAAGGTATAGAAGAGGTGAACATTATAGTAAGCGCCGATAGTACCGAAGAACTCACTCGAAATAGGTTAGATGATGCAGTTTCAAGTTGGAGGCCGAACTGGGATATGGAGTGGGGTGGCAATAAGGGTGACCAGAAATTTATGCTGCCGGTGAATTTAAACTTTCTTCTAGATTATGGTGAAATCACGAATGATCTGCAGGTTAGGGGATACGTAAAGACTACCTTGGATAAAATGATGGCCGGAGGCATTTATGACCATGTTGGTGGAGGCTTTTATAGATATAGTACGGACAGGTATTGGAAAATTCCCCATTTTGAAAAAATGCTTTATGATAACGCTCAGCTTATTAGTCTTTACGCAAAGGCATACACAATTTTTAAGGACGAGCGGTATAAAAAGGTTGTGGAAGAAACGGTGTTGTTTTTAGACCGTGAAATGAAAAATGAAGAAGGAGGTTATTATGCTGCCCTGGATGCGGATAGCGAAGGAGAAGAGGGAAAATTTTACGTATGGAAAAAGGAAGAATTGGAATCCGTATTGAACGAAGACTACATTATGTTCCAGGAGTTTTATGGTATTCATCCCAACGAGGTTTGGGAGAATGGCAATTATGTCATCCACGAGACCCAAGGTAGAAGGGAGTTTGCGAAGGACAAGGATTTGAGTGAGGCCGAATTGAACGTGCTTGTTTCCAAGTGGCAAAAGCTGTTGCTGACAGCAAGAAACGAACGCACGATGCCACGAAAAGACGATAAGGTGATCACCTCGTGGAACGCACTGTTGGTTTCTGGCTTTGTTGAGGTCTATAAGGCTTTCGGTAATGAAGCATATCTAGATAGGGCAATAACCGCTTTCAATCTTATTTCCAAAAATAATGGGGACGAAGGTGGTTTGGTGCATTCCTTTAAAAAGGGGAGTAAAGCCCAACCCGGATTTTTGGAAGATTATGCTTTTTTGGCCAGTGCCGCACTAGATTTATATCAGGTAACCTTGGATAGCAAGTATCTTGATACGGCCATTGAACTGAACGGCAAAATTCAAAATGACTTTAGCGACGCAGATTCAGGCCTTTTTGTGTACAATGCTAAAAATGAATTGATTTCTAAAATCTTAAAGATAGATGATGGGGTTTTGCCCTCTCCAAATGCGGTGGCCGCTCACAATCTTTTTCAATTAGGGCATATAGTATACGACGTTGAAATGTTGAAAAAATCGAAAAATATGCTCTCCGCAATAGCTCCTTTTATCGAAGAGAGTCCTTATAGTTATGCCAAATGGAACTCCCTCTGGTTAAACAGTGCCTATCCCTTTTATGAAATTGCGGTCGTTGGAAAAAATGCTGAGCGTTTAGTGGCCGATTTAAACGCTCGCTACTTGCCAAACAGCTTGATAGTAGGGAGTCGTAAAGCAAGCAAACTTCCCTTATTTGAATCCAGATACTTCGACAATGATACGTTTATTTATGTCTGCCAACAGACAACCTGTAAATTACCAGTTCGCACGGTACAGGAAGCCGTAAGTCAGTTTGATACCTTTACACTTTCCCCTTTTCAATAAATCCGACTAAGATTTTGCGCAGAACCTCAGGTACGTTTCATGGATATGAAACCGTATTTACCATCGATATTTACGGGTGATCCTTAGGTTGAGGGACGATACGTTCTAAATTCCCCCATATAAATGTGTTTTAGATGATTTTGGGGTAATTTAGCACATATAGTAGATAATATAACCCTCTAGAATGATTGAATAAGTATAGACCTTTGTACCCTATAATTATTTATAATTTACAACATGAGCAGTACTAAATTTTATCCCACGATATGGCAGACCATTCCGTTTTCATTGGATGTGTTGGACATATGGAAAAACAGGTTCAAAAACAAAGACAAGAAATCTAACCGTTAACGATTTAACTACAAAAGCCACTCTCTCGAGTGGCTTTATATGTTGTTTAATTATGGACCCCCACTTTGAAAGGGGTAGTTCCAAAACGTAAAATTTTGCGAATAGGCGTTTATTTAAAAATTAAACAATTCCCAAAAGGGATAAAAAAGTTCCAACAACAACAACTGCCAAAAAGGCGTGCATTGCAATAATTAACACAGATAGATAAGCATCTACCCCAGTTTTAAATGATAAATCGTTCATAACATTACCTACTTTAAAGTTATATACTATAAAGTTAATTGTAGTTGGTAACCCATTTAACTAAATGTTGCAAACACCTTTAAAAATGTGGTTTATACTTCGGTTTTTGTGGTATGACCTTCCGTATTTGGGTATTTTGTCGAACTATTTAACTTTTTATCGAAAAGTTGGTATCTTGAAATGTTAAATTATAAGAGGTTGGAAGGCTTCTTTGGACATTATTTTCAAATGAGACCAATCCAATCCGCAATGAAAGCCAAAGGGATCGCAACTAAAATAGCGACCAAGCAAGCAATCATTAATTTAAGAAATCCGTTAAGCATCTTAATACCGGGAGTAAGTTCTTGTTCCATAATCATATGTGTGTTTGTTCAGTTTCTAAGATAGTGATTAAGGGCTAAGTTGCTGTTAAATAGAGTTGTAAATCCGATGAACTTCTCAAAAGTTCTATATAGCGTAGCACATGACAATCTTATTAGATCTTCAAAAACGCTTAAAAATAGGCAGGGAACAGTTTCATTTGGGGTAGCCCTGTGCGGCAGGTGTTCAAG
>JBARCC010000075.1:0-4026 GCA_049793635.1 Maribacter sp.
CCTCTATATAGCAGAGGATCATATCGGTATCGTATTTTTTACCAATGAACGTATATTTTACCACCTTGCCATTGACGCTCACTACAAATTTGGAGCGTAAATAGGTATTTAGGTGCTCCCTATCCAATTCGGATTCCTTCTCGGTACCCAGTTTTGTTTCCACACCATACCGCTCGGTTAGCACTGCATTCATATCATCGATAAAGACCCTGGTAATGATCTGCACCGCATTATCCTTTTCAGCATAGTCTACATTGGTGACACTGATGTAAAATTTATGCGCTCCTACCCATACGAAGAAAGGCAGCAGGGCCATTAGTATTCCTTTTGATACCACATTCATATCCATCGATTTTTAATTCTTTTTTCAAAAGCCATACCAGAATACAGTACTAATCCAATGCATTATTGGTCCTATACGCCCTACTCTTCTTGTCGATGTATTCCCATAATTGAATTTGGTCGTGCGTGTCCACCACCTTCTGAAAGCTAGGGTCCACTTCGCAGAAATAAAGAAAATCATCTATTTTCCCCTCGGGTATCCGAAATTCCTTGCTATAGATCGAATCATGGAAAAACGCCCTGACCCGTTCAGTTCTTTCATATCGCTGGTTTCTGGCCACCCGTTCTTTCAACATTTTGGTACGACCTGTAATGGCGTTGATCAAAGGGTCGAAACTCATAACCGGATTTGCGGTCGCTGCGCTCAGCTCTCGTTCCGCCTTTGTCGGAATACGTACGTACGCATTGGGCAAACCGAGGGTAGAGGCCGTTACTACCGGCTCCAACTCCAAAGTTTTCAAATCTTTTAAAATATCTCCGGAAAGATTATAAGGGGTCACCGTTACCTCATCCAGTTCTGTCAAAGCCTCTTCCAACCCAACGGATATCGAAGTACTTTCTAGGATGGATTTAGAAATCACTATTATTTTTTTGGTGTATTGCACTGCTGAAAATTCCAACGTATCCATCAAACGAACGGGGATACTAAAAAATCCGTTGCTATCGGTGATGGTTGCCCTCTTTGTCGTGAGGTTAAGTACATGGGTAGCGGCAACGTCGCCATCTTCACTGAATACCCGACCTTCTATATTTTTTGAAATTTTTGTTTGGGCCACAATGGAGACTGTGGAAAAAAGGAAAACCGCAAAGAGTTTACTCCTCATTGACCTCCTTCAAAAAAGTTTTACTATTGTTGACCAATGCATCGATAAGTTGAAACTCGTTCTCTTTCTTCAGCAGTGATTCGGTGGACATTCTCGCATCGCAATAGATTAAAAATTCGTTGATCTTGTCTTGGGGAATATTAAGGTCCATCACAAAAAATTGATCATCGTATACTTGCCTCAATACGTCACTTAACAATAATTTAGGCCCAGCTTCCTCACTTTCGTTTTGTGACTTGAAAATCGCCCTGAAGATATTGGCGAAATTCAGACCGTCCTGCATTCCCCTTTCGTTTTGGCTCAAAGCGATGTTCTCCACTTCGGTACCCCGATCGATCTCATATTCATATCCCTTGAATTCCTCGTTCTTTACCTTCAAAAAACGCTCTTGCTGCTCTGGGGTAATGACCACTTCATCAAGTTCCGTTACCTTTTCATCTACCGATACCACCAACCTGTTGTTCTCCAAGATTTCTTCGGTAATCGTTACCACCTTTATATTGTAGTTTACCGCCGAGAAAACCAATTGATCCCCCAACTTCACATTGATCTTAAATTGTCCTTTATCGTTCGTTATGGTCGCCCTTTCCGCTGTGGCATTGATGACATTCTCATTAGGCACCGGCACGTTCATATACATCACCGAACCCATTAAAGGAGTTCTCTCGGCATCTTGTGAAAACCCAAGCACGGTGCTGAAAACCGTCAACAGAAAAAGTATATTTTTGGTCATTTGATAATTTTTACTCGGTTATCGAGATGTAAATACTACGAGGTTTACCTCGTATTTTTTGATTGTCTTTCTTATGAATGCCTTGTGATTACGTCTCGAATCTAGCTACCTAACGTAGTCTTTTTTCAACTTAACCAGTCTATAAAGAAAGTGCATGTATACCTCAAAAAAAAACACGGGTCAATAAACTTTTGTTAATTTCTTCCCTAAGGTTCAAAATAGAATGTGTGCATAAACCACCTTGGGACAAGCCCTCGACCCTTTGAAAGGTAATTCATATTTTATTTCCACGCAAACGTCAGAGCAACTTGCCTGACGGCAGTCAGGTTTAAATCTCGATTATCGAGTACATTCATTCTTTACTCCAACAAGGCAAAGTGGTTTAACGATGATTCATGTTCTTTGACCCATTGTGCCGTTATTTCAACCTATAAATGAAATATGCTAATCAGATAATCCTATTTTTGTGTATTGACATCATTACGTCTAAACCGCTTACTATGAAAGTACTACTATTAGGTATATTATGTTCGATGCTGGCGGTACATGCAGCTTTCGGTCAGATCAAAATAGGGGATAATCCACAGAATATAGATCCGGCATCGGTCTTGGAACTGGAAAGTAGCTCCAGGGTGTTGGTCATTACCAGGGTAAACACTTCTCAAATGACCGCTATTGCCCCTCAAAGAGGAGGAATCATCTATAATACCGATACCGAATGCATTCATTACTATAACGGGCTGCAATGGATCAATCTCTGTGATGCGGTCGATTTTACCATTACCAACGACCCCATCATCAACAATAGAATCACGGTTGAAGTTAGCCCTTCTGCAGGTGGATATAATTTGGAAATTGCCAAGAATAGTATCCTAGGCGATATGATTGTAGACGGGGGTATTGGCCCCGCTGACATACAGGACAATTCCATAGGTCAGGAGAAATTGGCGGCCGAATCTGTTGGGTTCAGTGAGATTAGACAGAATGCGGTTAGCTCGGATGAAATAAGGGACGGCAGCATTGCCCCGGTCGATATCGCGAACGCACAACCTTCGCAAGTACTCACTACCGATGAGAACGGACTCGTACAATGGGAGGATTCAAATAATTTGAGAGGGGCCGTCGCCGATGCCATTACCATTACTGGCGAAGGAACGATTACCAACCCTTTGGCATTGGCACAGAGCATACAATTGAACATTACCAACAATACCACCTCGATTGCAGACCATATCATCGACGATAATGATACCGACGATGCCAACGAGCTACAGGAATTACGGATAGCCGGGAATAGATTGAGTCTCACCAATGGAAACGAAATCACATTACCGGCAGGAGCGGTCAATACCGATAACCAGACCCTAAGCTTAAATGGTAACAATCTGGAAATTTCAGGAGGCAACTCCATTCCCCTGCCCGATGCAAGCGCAGCGAATGAATTGCAGGACATCGATTTTAACCCCATTACCAACATTTTAACCATTACCAACCCCAGTACACCAAATGACGAAGAGGACTTAAGTAGTTTAATTCAAAATTTTCAGAATAGTCCAACGGTAACTTTTGCAGGTACCGGAACGGTTGCCGACCCGTATGTTTTGACCAGTACTGGAGGGGCAACTGCGAATGGTGTCATCACCAATGTAGCCCTTCAAGGAACAGATTTGGTTTTCGAAGGTACCGCTCCAGGATTTGTTGGTAGCGTACCTCTTGCGGGATTAGGTGGAGGAAGCACGGAACTATCCGATCAAGTGACCATTATAGGTACGGGCCAGACCGGTTCAGAATTCGCCGTCAACGACGGAGGAATAACAGGAGTACAACTTGCGGCAAATGCCGTAAGCTTAGATAAAATTCAACCAGCTACCCCAGCACCGGCGCAAAACCAAATGCTGATTACGAATACGGCAGGGGTTGTCGCATGGGCCAATGCAGGTGCTGGGGGTTCCACTGAAGAGGCAGATGGAGTTACCATAACAGGTATAGGAACTAATGCAGACCCATTTAAAATAGAACCTGGAGCCAATGGACAGTTTTTGAGCACCACTGCCGGAAGTGTTACATGGTCTAATTTGCCGGCAGGTACTGGAGGAACAGTTATCGGCGATAATACCACTATTGAAG
>JBARCC010000076.1:0-6825 GCA_049793635.1 Maribacter sp.
GTATACGTATCCTTCGGGGAATTTTGGTTTCAAAAATCACTGTTCGACTATCCTTTCGTGGAGTACTTACTGTAATTATTTTACTACTTCCGAGACATCTTACTTTGATGCCTCATTTAAAAGTATGGCCTATTGAAAATCACCTTAAGTGATTACCCATAAAATTAGTCCACAAAAATTGCCTGGGGAATTCCTTCCAAATCAGTATTGTCTATCAATTTGAAATCGGGTGCCGGAGTAACCCTTAATATTCCACCAGTTTGCTGTGTACCCTTTTTTTCATAACCGATCAGCATGATATTGTTCGCCGCATCAAAACCTAGAGTAGTCGTGGCCTTAATATCGAAGGCTACATTCATTTGCGCCTCTGTCAGAAAATTTTCATACAGATATACTACTGTGTTATTGGCAACAAAATCATACGTAGCGGGTACAATGTTGATTTCTGCGGTTAGTACCGTCTTCTGAAAAAAAAGTTTTCCCGCAGCGTCCATGAAAAAATCGTTACTGGATTCAAAACCAGGGGCCGTATCATCAGCATATACCGTATATTTTTGTACTAAGGTGCTTGGGTTCAACGTAGTATGTAATTCGGGGTACCCTATAATTACTTCCCCCGCCTTATTGGTAAACAAACTATTGGCATCGAAACCTAAATCCAACTCGATCAGAATTTCATTTGACACACTGTTAATGACCGACATGTGATACTCATCTGTTACGAATTCGTTCACGGTCAACACGAACAAACGATTTGTGGATGATACCATTCTCACTGGCTTTTTATCCAAAGTAACCTCGGTGAACGTTGGGGTTTCTTCCGTCAAGGAAATAAAACGTACCGTATATTGAAAATTCTTGCCAGCAAGTTCTTGAATATAAGATAGGGCGACATAATCGTTGGTATGGGTTATCGCCGTTACCTGAATGTCGCAAACATCCAAATCACTAAAAACCTCATAGAGCACGGTTTCATCAGAAGATGGACGATAGATTTGCAAATTTGCCGTGCAGTTCTCCGTAGAAAAATAGCTTATTCTATCTGCTGTTCGGTATTTTAAGGAGTTCGAGGGTAGTTCGATAAACGCGCTTACCTCGCTTTTTAGCGTTAGGCTACTTTCGGTGGAGCCCAACAACTGGGTGTTCAAGCGGTTGTTATTTTTGGAGATCACGGTGTAGTTTGCCGTAAAGGTTTCGGAAACTTCCTTGGTGGTTTCCACCTCCGATTTTTCACAAGACACGAAACTAAAGGCCACCAAAAGAAGGGCCGCAATGCTGTAGGTTTTCATAGGATTTTGATTTGGGTTAATCTATGCTATGCTGAAACGGCGTACATTTTGCTACGCTGCTCCTTTAATGTCTTGTCAGACATGTATTCATCGAACGTAGAATAGCGGTCAATATTGCCTTTGGGGGTTAATTCTATGATTCTATTCGCTACCGTGTGCGCGAACTCATGATCGTGCGTTGTCAATAGAACCGTTCCCTTAAAGTTTTTCAAGGAATTGTTAAAAGCGGTAATACTTTCCAGATCCAGGTGGTTCGTAGGTTCATCGAGCATGAGCACATTGGCCCGCATCAGCATCATTCTACTTAACATACACCGTACCTTTTCACCTCCTGACAATACCGTACACTTTTTCAATGCTTCTTCACCACTAAACAACATCTTTCCCAAAAATCCTCTGATATATACTTCCTCCCGCTCCTCTTCGGTTTTTGCATACTGGCGTAGCCAATCTACCAAGTTGATATTGTCGGTGAAAAAAGCATCGTTATCTGCAGGTAAATAAGATTGTGTAGTCGTCACTCCCCATTGAAAGGTTCCCTTGTCCGCTTTTCTGTTTCCGTTGATAATCTCGTAAAAGGCAGAAGTTGCTCTTGAATCTTTTGAGATGATGGCCACTTTATCGCCTTTTGCCAAATTAATATTGATGTTCTCAAAAAGCAGATCTCCTTCATCCGTAGAAGCTGAAAGGCCTTCGACTTGCAGTATTTGATCTCCAGCTTCACGTTCCCTGTCAAAAATGATGGCCGGATACCTTCTGCTCGAGGGCTTTATATCATCGACCTTCAATTTCGATAGCATCTTTTTTCGAGAGGTCGCTTGCTTGCTCTTCGCTACGTTCGCACTAAACCGCATGATGAACTCTTGCAGTTCCTTCGCTTTTTCTTCTGCTTTCTTATTCTGCTGAGCGCGCTGACGGGCGGCCAATTGGCTGCTTTCGTACCAAAATGTATAATTTCCTGAATAAAGGTTCAACTTACCGAAATCGATATCGCCGATATCGGTACAGACGGTATCCAAAAAGTGACGGTCGTGCGACACCACGATTACCGTATTTTCGTAATCGGCCAAGAAATTCTCCAACCAGCTAATGGTTTCATAATCCAAGTCGTTGGTAGGCTCATCCATAATCAAAACATCAGGATTACCGAACAAAGCCTGCGCCAAAAGTACGCGTACTTTTAGCTTAGAGTCCAATTCGGACATTAAGGTATAATGGTAATCCTCGGTGATTCCTAAATTTGAAAGTAACGCAGCGGCATTGCTATCCGCATTCCATCCGTTCATCTCCTCAAACTTTACTTGCAACTCCCCTATCCTATCCGCATGCTTATCATCATAGTCGGCATAGAGGGCATCAATTTCTTTTTTGATTTCGTAGAGGGGCTTATTACCCATCACAACGGTTTCCAATACCGTAAAGTTATCTGCTGAATTATGGTTTTGCTCCAAGATGGACATTCTCTTGCCAGGCTCTAAATGAACATGGCCTGAAGTTGGATCCATTTGACCGGCAAGTATTTTCAAAAATGTAGATTTACCGGCCCCATTGGCACCAATGATACCATAGCAATTACCTTGGGTAAAGGCCACATTGACTTCGTCGAACAAGACTCTTTTCCCAAATTGTACGGAAAGATTGGATACTGAAAGCATAACGATACTGTTTTAAAAATTCGTGCAAAAATACTGAATTTTATACGTTTTTTCCACTGTACCCCTGAACAATTTAATGCACGAATCCTAAAGGCTCCCAACGTAACATTTAACTAGCCATTAACAGCAACCATTACCAAGGTTCGCTATTTTTGAGATGTTTAGTCCCGACATTACATGACAAGACTTTTACTGTCCACATATATTTTAGTGCACCTAATGGGTTGCGCAACCTCCAATAAAGATACGGAAGCGGTGCTGTTCGCAGGGGAAATTATAAACCCGACCAGCGACCATGTCGTACTGTATAAAGGGCGGCAAAAAATAGATTCCACCCAATTAGACGATAAAAACAGATTTAAGTTTCACCTACCTTCCATAGAAAATGGCCTTTACCATTTTAATTTAGCACCAGAATATCAGTATGTATACTTAGAAAAAGGTGACAGCCTCATGGTTAGGCTCAATACCCTTTATTTTGATGAATCACTGGTGTTTTCGGGAAGTAACGAAGATCTCAATAATTTTCTTTTAGAGCTATTTCTTTCTGCGGAGGAGGAGGATGATGCCATGTATTCCAAATTTTACGAATTGGAACCCGACGATTTTCTGAATAAAATAAAGGCCCTCAGAAATGAAAAAATAACCCGTCTTGATGATATAAAGAATGAAGTTACCCTATCTGATGGGGGCTACGCTTTGGCGTTGGGAAGCATTGACTACACCTACAACCGGTATAAAGAAATTTATCCTTTTCAACATAAAAGGAAGACGACCGAAGAAATCATGCATCGGTTGCCCGAATATTTTTATGAGTACCGAAAAAATTTGGACTATAACAACCATAATTTGACGTATTTGCGGGCATATTACGATTTCATGAAGGCCCATTTCGGAAACCTTTCCTATATGGCCTGCAAAAAAGGCTGTACGGGTGAAGGGCATATCGCCGAGGGCAAGCAATTACATTACAACAAGCACAAACTACATCTTATCGATAGTTTGGTGGTCGATAAAGAGTTAAGGGATAATCTATTCAGGAATGTAGCCGTAGATTATCTACTCAAAAAACAGGATAGCCACAAGAATACCGAGATTTTTATAAGCGAGTTTAAAAACGTGTCCAAGAACAATATCCATATACAGGAAATTGAGCAGCTTTATCAGGGCATTAATAACTTACAGCCAATGCGGCCGATTCCTAATCTAACGGTAATTTCGACCAACAACGATTCGGTGACCCTACCGGAAATCGCAAGGGATAAGAAATTGATATTCTATTTCTGGTCTGCCGGGAATAGAAAACAATACCAGGATGTCTTTAAAAGGGTAGCCGAACTTCAATCGAGCACGCCGAGCTACGAGTTCGTAGGTATTAATATCAAAACCGATGTGAACGACTGGAAAGTGATTTTAAAAAATATGGATGTGGATCCCCAAAGCCAATACCATACCGATAATTTCAAACAACTCATGGAAACCTTGGTACTCGATAAGATGAACAAAGCGATCATTACCGATAACGCCATTATTGTTGACGGGTTCTCCAATATCTACCAGGATAAATTTTAAATCCGCACTTTAAAAAAACATACTCTTTTATTGGGCACTATGCCGTTGTAATAATCGTTCGAACCATCTTCCGGGCAAAAGGCCTTTTAAACGGATCGATACTTTTTGAAGAAAAGACCCTACCCTATAATGGGGCTTGGGATTTTTGATGTTGATGATTTTTTCCACCATCTTACCCACCTCTATGGGATCGCTTCCCGAAGAAACATCGTTGTTTATGGCATTTAAGGTATTCTTATAATTTTGCTCGTAAGGTGACCCTTTACGTATCGGAGCGTGGTAACGCCCAGCAGCAATATTCGTGGCAAAATCTCCAGGGGCAATGGTCGTCAAATGTATTCCAAAAGATTTCGTTTCCATCCGATAGCTTTCCGTGACCAATTCGAGGGCGGCTTTTGTCGCAGAGTAAATGCCCCTGAACGGTAGACCCATATAACCGGCTATCGAAGTAATATTAATGATGAGTCCGTTTTTCTGTTTACGCATCACCGGTAATACTTCATTGATTACACTTACAGGACCGTTGAAGTTGGTAGCGAAGGCGTTGATAATTTCCTCTTGGGGCGTTTCTTCCATTGGGCCGGTGATGCCTACACCGGCATTATTCACGAGAACATCCAACCTAGCTTCCTTTTTCAATACAACGGAAATAGCCTGCTGAATAGACTCGATTTTGCGTACATCCATTTGCAGTAACGGAAATTCGGTAAAAGAAGGATATTTTGAGGGAGTTCGGGTAGTGCCGTAGACGATATGCCCTTTTTGCTTCAAGTGAATACCAATTGCTTTTCCAATACCGGAGGACCCGCCTGTAATTAGAATAACTTTTAAGTTCATCAGTTTTGCAAATGCGTGACGTTAGAAAATATAGTGGTCTCGTTTTGAATACCTTAACGCCCGAGGACGTATTTGGATACAAGGCACAAAAAAAGGCAAGCTACCTACATCGCACCGCTACGACCGTATACCCTTGCTGCGTTCCCACCCTGGGGGATTCTACAGGAGCTGGTCGTGTAGGACTTGCCAGGTGCAAATATACAATCTTTTAAATCTTTCCCAATCCTTTTAGTTTCTAATTTTATGAATTAAATTGCCTTGGTAAGTACGAAAAACGTTTCGAAAAGATTCCATTTACCACCTAAAAGCACCTTACATCATGATATCCATAAAACAGTTCTTTTCATTTTTAATTCCTATACTCTTTATGGCTTGCGGTAGCGGAAATCAAAAACCGTCCGCTTTATTCGAGATTGAATTAGAAGGTAATGTGAAACAGGTGCAACAGCATGATGCCATTGGCGTTGGCATTAAAAATAAAAAGGACAAAACCATCGAAAGTGTAAGCTACCGTATCGATGGTATGGAAATTCCACTGACCGATGGAAAATTAGCCATTCAACTCCCTACCCTAGGCAACAAAACACTCGCCGCAACCATTAATTTCGAGGGGGAAACGGTGGAAGTCACTAAAAACATTAAAGTGCTTTCGAACAAAGCACCCGAGATATATACCTATACGATAATCAATGAATATCCTCATGACCCCAAAGCCTATACGCAAGGTTTGGAATTCTATAACGATACGCTTTACGAGAGCACTGGAAAGAACGGAAGCTCTTTCCTTAGAAAGCTTGATTATAAAACGGGTACCGTTTACGAACAGATCGATTTGGATAAAACGTACTTTGGCGAAGGCATTACTGTTTTGAACGATAAGGTCTATCAACTTACTTGGAAAAGTGGACTCGGCTTCATCTATGACCGGAAAAGTTTCAAAAAACTGGATAATTTTCAATATGGGGAAAGCCGCGAAGGATGGGGACTGGCCAATGATGGTGAGAAAATCTTTAAAAGTGATGGTACGGAGAAAATATGGTTTTTGAACCCGGATACACTGAGCGAGACGGGTCATATCGAAATCGTTACAAATTCATCTATTTTCAACAATGCCAATGAATTGGAGTACGTTGATGGCAAGTTGTATGCCAATGTCTACCAAAAACCGAGTGTGATGATCATCGATAGTCAGACCGGAGCTATAGAAGGGGTCGTTAATTTTGGCGGACTCAGCGATCTCATCACCAAAGCCCAAGATTGGGACGCGTTGAATTATGTTTTGAATGGAATTGCCTATCATCCAGAGCGAAAAACCTTTTTTGTGACCGGCAAATTTTGGGATAAAATGTTCGAGGTTACCATTCAAAAGAAATAAGATGACGGGTTTCAAAAAAGAACTTATCGTAAAAGAAGAGGATTTAGATGATTTGAATCATGTGAACAATGTACGCTATGTACAGTGGATTCAGGAT
>JBARCC010000077.1:0-8692 GCA_049793635.1 Maribacter sp.
CTGCTAGCTTTGAGGAAAACATACGATACACGTTATTTATAAACCATCTAGGTAGGCTTTATGCCGCGCAAACCTTTTTTTCTCCCTCACCGCCAATTGATACTGTTATAAAAGGAAATAGTACATTATTTAACGATAATGAGACCGAAATTATCATCACTTTTAATGATATAGCCGAACAGGATAATTTTTTCGTTTTTGACTTGGGCAATGGAGAATATCTTACTTCGAACGATGCATTTTATCAAGATCAGGAATACAATCTATCCTATTTTTACGATAGACAATTTGAATCAGGGGAAGAGATAGCAGTTAGTATATTAGGTGCGGATAGAGGTTTTTACAACTATATGGATTTGTTAATCGAACAATCTGAGCGGGTGTTTGGGGTATTTGAAACACCAGTGGCAACAGTTAGAGGAAATGTATTTGATATAACAGACCTGGATAATATAGATGTAGTGGATAATGTTGCAACGCCAGAATTATTCCCCTTAGGATACTTTGCCATCGTTCAAGAACATAAAAAAACATTAATCATCGAATGAACACAGACAAAGATGTATTGGTCAAAGGATTACAGCGCTTAGGCATTACGGTAGTACTAATGTTTACCGCACCTTTAATTTTGTGGCAGGCCTTTAAAAATGACGAACATCCTTTTTTCTGGCCAGTTTTCGGTATAGGTATCCTGTTAGCAGGTTACGCCGTATTCATGGGGTTTAAAGGGATCAAAACCATTATGCAATCTGTGTTCGGAAAGAAAAAATAATTTTTAGTTTGATTTCTGGGGAGTACTACCGCTTTTCTTCCATTTATTGTACAATGTATCATAATCATAATCCAATACGGTAGGCTGCCGTTCAAGCACACCCTGTGAAAACCCTCGCTGTAAAATATCTTCGATCAAATAGTCTTCCTCGATTTTATCGGGATGAAATTCTTCCTTAATGCTTATTTTGAAGAGTTTAGCCGTAGTATTGTACCAAAACGCTTTCCATCCGTTTCTCAAATCCTTTACCAAATCAAAAGCTGTTATTCCCGTTTGCCTGTAGATTAGTTTGACCAAAATCTGACCTTCGGTACGGGTCAATTTTTTAAGTTCCTCAGAAAATTCGTCCTCAATATATTTCTGTACCTTTTTTGTATACTTTCTACGCTTTCTGGTATTCTTCATGTTGGTAAGACTGTCATTGAGTTCCACCAACCGCTCTGCTGCCAATTTTGCATATGGGTATACCTTATGCGTCTTTCTGCGCAAAATATAATACCGTAATTTCTCGTCATACGATGAAAATTTCAACGTACCGAAAACATAAGCCTCCTCAAGCGCTATCGAAGCTTGAAGCAATGAATCCCCGGCAATGATGATCATCTGTTCAGATACCGAATCCAACTCCTGCTCTTCAATTTGAGCACGTACGATCACGGCAGAAAAAAGTATAAAAACTACAAAAAGAAAAATTTGTTTCATTGATACTGATTACTCAAAAGTCTTGCCAAAATTAATGATAAATATAAAAGGGTATTCCTATTAAAGAAGGAATAGTGTTAAGTTTGTACGCAAAATATGTTTCTATGGCCGATAAGAAAATAATTACCAAAAAATCACTAGATTTTTTCGAAAAATACCTGAACAACGCCGCACCTACCGGGTACGAGTGGGAAGGTCAAAAATTATGGATGAACTATCTAAAACCGTACGTGGACACCTTTATCACCGACACCTATGGTACGGCGGTAGGGGTTATCAATCCCGACGCCAAATACAAGGTGGTCATCGAAGGCCACTCCGATGAGATTTCATGGTATGTAAATTACATTACCGATAATGGATTAATTTACGTGATTCGAAATGGGGGAAGTGACCATCAAATAGCGACTTCGAAATGGGTGAACATCCACACAAAAAACGGTATCGTAAAAGGTGTTTTTGGTTGGCCTGCAATCCATACCCGAAAAGGAGATGGAAAAGAGGAACAAGCTCCTAAATTGGATAATATCTGTATCGACATAGGTGCTAAAGACAAGGCTGAGGTAGAAAAAATGGGAGTACATGTAGGTTGCGTCATCACCTATCCCGATACCTTTCACGTGTTAAATAAAGATAAATTTGTGTGCAGGGCCATCGATAACCGTGCAGGTGGATTCATGATTGCCGAAGTTGCAAGACTGTTACACGAGAACAAGGTAAAGTTGCCTTTTGGATTGTACATCACGAACTCTGTTCAGGAAGAAATTGGTTTGCGGGGTGCAGAAATGATTACCCAAACCATAAAACCAAATGTTGCCATCATTACCGACGTTTGCCATGATACGACCACGCCGATGATCGAAAAGAAAACGCAGGGCCATACCGAAATTGGTGCCGGACCGGTAATTTCTTATGCACCGGCAGTCCAGAATAAATTGCGCGAGCGGATCATCGAAACTGCGGAAGCGAACAAGATACCGTTTCAACGTATGGCGGCCTCAAGAGCGACGGGTACCGACACCGATGCCTTTGCCTATAGCAATGGTGGGGTCGCATCTGCATTGATATCATTACCGCTGAGGTACATGCATACTACCGTGGAAATGGTGCATAAGAACGACGTGGAGAATGTCATTCGATTAATTTATGAAACGCTATTGAACATTAAGGAAGGTGAAACGTTTAGCTACTTTGATTAATATTAAATAGAGGCTGTCTAAAAAAATGGTGCCCTGCCTATTCGAGCTTTTCGAATCCGTTCAAGATAGGCTTTGGTAGCGTAATGTATTATCTCGATTAAATGTAGCGCGACCCCACGCGCTCGAACGGTGGGTATAACAGCTATCTTTCTAGACAGTTTCCTTTCTTTCCTATGGATGAACGCGTAGACATTGTAACGGAACACGGAGAAGCTACCGGTAAAACTGTCCTAAAATCGGAAGCGCATCAAAATGGACTGTTCCATAATACGGTTCATGTTTGGTTCTATACGAACCGTGGGGAACTCCTGTTCCAAAAACGGGCAAAGGGCAAACTGGTGTTCCCTTCACTATGGGATGTTTCCGTTGCGGGGCATGTGGCCTCAGGAGAATCGATCAATACCTCTGCCATAAGAGAGGTACAAGAAGAAATAGGCGTGGTGATCACGGAAACGCAGTTACAAAAACTGGGAGTCTTCCGATCGGTTCAAAAACATTCGGAAACCTTGGTGGATTGTGAGTTTCATCATACGTTTTTAGTGAAACTAACGATAGAACTGGAACACCTCGTAAAACAAGAAAGCGAAGTGGATGAATTGGCCTTATGGTCTATCGATATCCTTGAACATAAGCTAAAACACCGGAAAACTGCCGAAACCATTGTTCCGCATACGCAAGAATACTTCAGAACCATCATTGATGCCGTTAAACGCCTACTCCAATGAAGATATAAATTCATCGACTTGGGATAAATGGTAGGCAGTCTGTTTGCCGCTTTTCATATGCTTAACGACGAAACTTGTGGCCTCCAATTCTTCTGCACCTAATAAAATCACGTAAGGAACATTTCGATTATTGGCATATTTGAACTGCTTTTGAATTTTTACTTCGGATGGATATAAATCAGCCGTAACTCCTGCCTTACGAAGTATAGTAACTAACTTCAAAGATGCCAAGGCTTCTTTCGGTCCGAAATTAAGACAAAGTACCTCCAATGATTTATCGACCGCCTCCGGGAATAATTGCAACTCCTCCAGTACAAGATAAATGCGGTCAAGGCCAAACGAAATCCCTACCCCACTTACATCGTTGAGTCCGAAAATACCCGTAAGGTCATCATATCGACCTCCACCGCCAATAGAGCCCATTGCAACGCCTTCTGGAGCAGAAACTTCGAATATCGCACCCGTGTAATAATTAAGTCCCCTTGCCAACGTAATGTCTATGGCAAGTTTGGCGGACTGAAGCCCTACCGAGGAAATGGTTTCCATGATAAAACGGAGTTCTTCCAACCCTTTTTTACCTTCTTCGGAATCCTGTAGTAGTTTTTCAAGACGCTTCAATTGCTCTACATTACTTGATTGGGGTTTAAATAAGGGTGAAGCCTTTGCTATAGCTGCTTCTGAGATGCCTTTGGCCAGCATTTCCTTTTTGACACCGTCCTCTCCTATCTTATCCAATTTGTCGAGCGCCACGGTAAAATCTACAAGTGATTTTTTTGCTCCAATGACCTCGGCGATACCGGCCAGAATTTTACGGTTGTTCATTTTAATGGTGACTCCCTCAAGCTTTAAATCACTAAAAACCGCGTCGTACAATTGTATGAGTTCAACTTCTTGCAATAGGGAATCAGAACCTACAACATCTGCATCACATTGAAAAAACTCCCTGAAACGACCTTTCTGTGGTCGATCTGCACGCCAAACCGGTTGAATCTGATAACGCTTGAAGGGAAAATCCAATTCATTTTGATGCATGACCACGTACCGTGCGAAAGGTACTGTAAGGTCGTAGCGCAAGGCTTTTTCAGTTATTTTTGGAGCGATGGCACTTGAATCTTTGGAACTATAGGTCACATCGTCGACCTTGTTCATAAAATCCCCAGAATTCAATATTTTGAAAATTAAACGGTCACCTTCCTCTCCGTATTTTCCCAATAACGTATCCGAATTTTCAAACGAAGGAGTTTCAATAGGTTGAAAACCATAGAGTTGAAAATTACGTTTGATAGTATCGAAAATATAGTTACGTTTTGCTATTTCTGAGGGCGTAAAATCGCGGGTTCCTTTAGGTATGGTGGGTTTCTGTGCCATTAAAAATGTATTGTTGTACAAATATAGTCCTCCCCCCTATCCTCTCCAAAGCAGCAGAGGTTTCATTTAAACTCCAATTCTTAATTTGATAGGTATTCAGTTTGAGAAAGAGTTCCTCCTTTGGGAGTTAGGGGGCCTCTATCATTTTCTCGAACCATTGGTACAGATCTCCCTTGGTAATGGATGCGCCTTGGTTGATCAACAAAAATTTATCTAAATTCTTATCATCCGTATAGGCCTTGGATGCCGTTAAGTATTCCACAAAATCAGATTGCCAATTTTTTTTGAACCAATCAAACCCGATTTTCGTTTTTAAATCCACCTCCGGGTTCATCACCTTTACAGAAATTAGTTTCATTTCCTTATCGGTCAAATGAAACAAATGCATCTGATCTTTTGAAATATTCTCTAAATAATACACCTTGGTCAAAACGCCTTCCCAGACCAAGTCACTAAAAATGTCAAGCTCTTCCTCAGCCACCTTGGGTCTATCTTTCTTAATCGCGTCCCATTCTGTCTTAGTAATCGATTGCGTCGCCAAAAAATTAATGAATTCTGGATGCAGCTCCTCTAGCTGCTCTTTTGTAAGTCTGATATACTTCATTAGGCAAAAATAAAAAAGACCATGCATTCACATGGCCTCTAAATAATTTAAAAATTAGTATTAGTTAAAAATATACCGTATACCAACTTGCGCCCTCCACCTAGACAATAAACTTGTTTGAGGGGTAAATGTATTTATTAAGTTCTCGTCAAAATTATAGGTAGGCACATTATTCGCGTCAACACTAACTCCCAATATTTGATTGAAAGTCGTCTCTTGTACAACACCCCAATTGGAGTTTAATAAATTGCCCAAGTTCAAAACATCCAAACTTAATTGGAACTTATTTTTATCGTTCACTTTTATATCCTGTAAAATTTTTACGTCCCAGGTACTTCTCCAAGGTGCTAAAGCTCCGTAACGTTCGGCATATTGACCCCTTCTTCCGCTTAAATAATCATCTTGTTGGATAAAGGTCTCAAAGGCGGCTGCTTGCCCGGGACCGTTAAAATTCATCTGACCAAGCTCGCTTGCGGTAGGTATATAAATTAAATCGTTAATGCTTGAACCATCGTTATTAATGTCACCTCCATAGATGTAATTAAAACGACCGCCTCTAGCATATTCAAAGAAAGAAGAAATAGTGGTTCCCGTCTTAAAAGCTTTTGAAATCACACCTACGAAACGATGGGTGTTCCCGTATCTAGAAAAAGATAAAACATCATTATTGGCGTTACCAACTACCGCGTTCCCTGCAAAGGCATCACCGGTTATCTCTGCATCAATGGAATTCACCTCTTTAGAATTCAGATAACTATAGGCTACTTGAGCGTATAAACCATTATCCCAACTTTTCTGCGCTTTTGCGGCGGCATTGAAAATACGCCCTTGATCAGAATTTGTGAAAACATAGGCATTGGTTGGGCTACCAAAAATTTGAGACTTATCGTCATTGGTGTAAACTGACCTATTATCCGGTCCACTTAAAGTGGCCGATGGGGAATTTAAACCGTAGTTCTGTACATGCGCTGCGTTTATATCTTTGGTATAGGATACATCAGCGGTAAGGATAATCCCATTGTCAAACTTTTTATCCAAGCCTAAATTTGTACGCCATACTTGTGGCCATTGGTAATCGGGATCTATCAATTGATAGAAAAAGAAATCGACCCCTTGTACTTGGTTCCCTAACCATACAAAAGGGAAACGACCTGTAAACAGTCCTGAACCACCTCTAAATTGTAAAGCTTTGTCTCCATTAACGTCCCAATTAAACCCTACACGCGGTGAAACCAACCATTTCGTACTTGGTAGTTTCTCCGAATCCAATGTAATGGCTTCGTCCGTATCAGGATCAAAATAAGTGATAGACGGTATATATGTTCCATTAGCTCCTCCTTTTCGCGCTATATTTTCTGCAATTTTCTCTTTGGTATCAAAATAAAGCGGTCTATCAACACGAACCCCATATGTTAATTTGAAATCTTCTGTAACATCCCATTCATCCTGCACATAAAAAGATAACTGCCCAACATTGGTTTCCGCTAGAGCCCAACCTCCTGGGTTACCAACGCCATTAGCTTCTAAAGAAGCATTGGCTGCAATTGCATCGTTAAATGCAGATTGTAAGCCACCAGAACTGGCGAAATTTGGAAAATCCGTTATAGTTGTCGTCGGAAAGAAAACGCCTTGGGCCCCGTAAGCCCCCAAATTAAAAGAATTATCGAATTGAAACTTCTCAAAAGAAAAACCTACCGTATAAGTATGTTTTCCTTTAAAAATATTCATATTATTCGTCAGCTGAAATACTTTTTGATCTAACTCATTATTTATTGAAAACGGTTCGTGCCCAGCTATAATATAACTTGAGGAACCTGTTGCATCTAAAATTTGTAAACTAGGCGCTGGTGTAGAAAATGGTTCTCTAAAATCATCAAAATGAGTATACCCAACTTGTAATTTATTTACCACTTCGTTGCTTAACGTAGAATTTAATTCCAATTGAACAGAATTGATATTATTATTTATTTCGTAGCCCGCATTTTCAAATTGTAATACAGAAGGGTCTGGTCCTCTAAATGCGATTGCATTTTCATTGGCGGGCTGCTCTCGTGAAGCGTTTAACCAATTGTAAATAATGGTAAATCTATTTTTATCATTAATATTCCAATCTAATTTTACGATTCCTTTGGTAGATCCACTTTCATAGTTGAAGTCTCTATAAGCGCCCGGGTTGTAAAATAGGTCATTACCTTGTGCATCGGTACCAATCACTACCTGGCGAAGAAGACCGTCCACTATTTCCAAATCAGATTGTAAAACCCTAGACTCACTTGCACTACCTGAACCGGTATTTGGTACAAATCCATTAGTTCCTGAATCGGTCAACTGATCACTTTCAAAATTGGCAAAGAAAAAAAGTTTGTTCTTTACAATGGGCCCTCCAACACTAAAACCATATTGGGTTTGCTCTAAACCTGTTTTAAAAATATCATCACCGTTAATTTTGCCGCCCGTTAAATCGTCGTTTCTAAAAAATCCATACGCGGTTCCTTTAAACTCGTTAGTTCCACTCTTCGTAACTGCATTTACAGAAGCTCCAGTAAAACCAGATTGCGTAACATCGAAAGGTGCTGTAGAAACTTGAATTTGGTCAATAGCATCAATGGAAATTGGAGTTGCATTAGTTTGGCCTCCTGGTTGTGCAGCATCCAATCCAAAAGGATTATTAAAGATTGCCCCATCCAAAGAAAAATTATTGTACTGATCGTTTCTTCCCCCAAAAGAACCGTCTGAGGTTGCCGTTGGCTCCAATCTAGTAAAATCATTGGTAGACCTTGAAATTGTTGGTAGCCTTGTCAATTCTCTCCTGCCTACGTTAGTTTCTGCACCAGTACGGTCACTGCCAAAAGTACCTGACCTATCAGAAACTACCACCACTTCATCCAATTCTTGGCTTGTACCGATTAGATTTACATCTAGATTAAAGGTCTGCCCAAGGGATAAGGAAACGTCGTTCACAACTTGAGTTTTAAAACCTACATAGGAAACAGTTATCTCATAAGGCCCTCCT
This sequence comes from Maribacter sp., assembly GCA_049793635.1. Lineage (GTDB taxonomy): Bacteria > Bacteroidota > Bacteroidia > Flavobacteriales > Flavobacteriaceae > Maribacter. Next base: position 8,384 of record JBARCC010000077.1, read on the forward strand.
ACTCTTAAATTTAGAAGATTGAATCTGCCATCTTCATTGGTAATGGATCCGTATTTGGTTCCTGTTGGCGTATGTACAGCAATAATGTTCGCTCCTAACAAAGGTTCTCCTTTGTCATCTGCTACAAAGCCTCTAATATTTGAGGTAGTAACCTGTCCCAAAGTTACTCCTATATTCACAAGAAAAAGAAACACTAAAAAATTTTACATACTAAGTGGTTTAAGTTGGCTATTTTTTTTAAAATTATCAAAAAAAAAGAGCTGTGCACGCACAGCTCTTTTAAAAGTTATTCACTAAATAATAATTAAT
>JBARCC010000078.1:0-5428 GCA_049793635.1 Maribacter sp.
CCTTTTGAAGGGAGCAAAGCAAGACAGGTCTTGGTATCTGACATGGTAGCCCTTGAACAATTATTGGATAACGAAAGAAATTAAACGAAATGAAAAAATTGATTATTGTTTTAACGATTGTATTTTCCGCTGCACTTGCAAATGCGCAAGGTGCCGACAAGGCGAAAGCCCTTTTGGACGACGTGTACAGCAAAGTAAAAAGCTATGATAATATCTACGTAGATTTTAAGTTCGACCTTAAAAATACCGAGGCCGGTATCGACCAAGAGACAAGGGGCGATGTTACGCTCGCCGGCAATAAATACATTTTTAATTATTTGGGATCCCAACAATTATTCGATGGAAAAAAAGTCTATACCATTGTACCTGAGAACGAGGAGGTCACCATCGAGAATAAATCGGAAGATGAAAATGCCATGACACCGTCGAAGATGTTGACCTTTTATAAAGAAGGTCATAATTATGCCTGGGATATTCTACAAGATGTGCAGGGACGAAAAATACAATATGTAAAATTGACCCCTATCGATTCGGATACCGAAATTAAATCGAGGCTATTGGGCATCGATATGGGAACAAAGCACATTTACAAGCTTATCGAAACCGGTAATAATGGTACAAAGACCACCATTACTGTTAATTCTTTTAAAACGGACCAAGAATTATCTAAAACCTTATTTACTTTTGATGAGGCTAAATATAAGGATGAAGGCTATTTCATTCTAAGAAATTAGAAGCATTGAGAATCCTAGATCGCTATATCCTATCAAGGTTCATCTTTAATTTTATCAGTTCGTTCGTTATATTGATGTTCATCTTCATATTTCAGACGATTTGGCTTTTTATTGATGACTTGGCAGGAAAGGGTCTGGATATTATCATCATCGGAAAGTTCTTGTTTTATTTGATTCCTGATCTTACCGAAAAGGTACTTCCCTTAACCGTACTGCTCTCCTCCATTTTAACCTTTGGTTCCATAGCGGAAAACTATGAGTTTGCAGCGATGAAGGCCTCGGGCATATCCTTACAAAGGTCGATGCTGAGCCTTATCGTTTTTGTAACCCTCTTAGGCGGTGTCACTTTCTTTTTCGCCAATACCGTGATTCCCTTGTCACAGCGTAAAATTTACAACCTCCGTAAAAATATCGCAAAGGTGAAACCCGCAGCAGTAGTATCCGAAGGGGTTTTTAGTGATTTTGAGGGTATGAACATCAAGGTTGATGAAAAATATGGGGACAACGATCGCTTTTTAAAAAATGTAATTATCCACATTAAATCAAAGACCAATCTCAATACAACGGTCATAAAATCTAAAACCGGGGAGCTCATCAGTAGTGAGGAATCAGACCTTATACAGCTCGTGTTGAAAGACGGGCATTACTACGAAGATGTGGTAAGCAACAGCAATAATGATAAAATGCAATTCCCCTTTGCACAGGCTAATTTTGATCAGTACACGATGAATATTGAAATTCCGGATATCGATAACGATGAACTGGAAGAAGAGCGTGATATCAGTACCGACAAAATGAAAAATATAGCAAGGCTTACCAAAGATATCGACTCGTTACGAGGGGATAATTATAGGATTGTTCGGGCCTTTTCTAAAAATATCGAAAGTAGGATAGGAATGTTCGTTCCGTTGGAGATTCAACGAAACGATTCCGTCAAAAGTGCGGCCGAAATTACAAAAGACTCCATCACCAATGTGAAAATAGCCGCTGCCAAAGCTGATATAGTTCTACAGGATTCTATCAAGGAAAATATTTTAAACCTATTTCCAGAATGGCAACAATTGCAAGTCTTGAGCAGTGCAAAGAACGCAACCAGTAGCATTTTAGGTTCCGTGACCGGAAAAAAAGAGGAAATGCAAAAACGATATAAAATCTATAATATGCATATTTTGTCGCTGCACAACAAATATGCCTTGGCGTTTTCCTGTATCATTCTATTCTTCGTAGGTGCTCCTTTGGGTGCGATCATTCGAAAGGGCGGGTTAGGATTACCGATGATCATCGCCATCATATTATTTTTAGTGTATTATTTTATTGGGGTTTTCGCTGGTAATTATGCAAAGGAAGGCAATATTCACCCTATGTTAGGCGCGTGGTTATCTACGCTGATCATGCTTCCCTTGGGCATATTTTTAACTAAACGCGCAACAGAGGATAAGGGTATGGTTAGTTTCGGATTCATAGGGGATTTCTTTAAAAACCTATTCAAGAAAAAAAATAAAAATTGATTCAATGTCAGAGATCATGTCGAAAAAAATAAAATTGGACACCATAGAAGAGGCCATCGCCGACATTCGTGCGGGAAAAGTAATTATCGTAGTGGATGACGAAAACAGGGAAAACGAAGGAGATTTTCTAGCTGCGGCCGAAATGGCCACGCCTGAGACCGTAAATTTTATGGCCACCCATGGTAGAGGTCTTATTTGCGCCCCTTTAACGGAAGGCCGTTGTAAGGATTTAGGCTTAGGCATGATGGTGACCACCAATACCGATCCTTTGGAAACTGCCTTTACGGTCTCTGTCGATCTAAGGGGAAACGGGGTAACTACAGGAATATCGGCATCCGACCGCTATAAAACGGTAATCGCACTTACCGACCCGAATACTAAACCCCACGACTTGGCACGACCGGGACATATATTTCCCTTGGTGGCGAAAGAAGGTGGTGTTTTACGCAGAACGGGGCACACGGAAGCCGCCATCGATTTTGCCAGATTGGCCGGTTTGCAGCCCGCGGGAATCATTGTGGAAATTATGAACCAAGATGGTAGCATGGCAAGGTTACCCGAACTCATGCACGTTGCCGAAAAATTCGACCTTAAAATAGTGTCCATCGAAGATTTGGTCGCCTACAGGATGGAACACGACAGTTTGATTGCCAAAGAAATCGATTTTGAAATCATGACCCGTTTTGGGGAGTTTAGACTAAGGGCCTATAAACAAACGACCAATAATCACATACATATTGCGCTTACCAAAGGTTCTTGGAAATCGGACGAAAAAATAGTGACCCGTATCAATTCTACGTTGATCAACAATGATATTTTAGGAACGCTGACGCATAATCCTGATGAAAAGTTGGAAGATATGTTCAAGGTCATTAACAAGGAGGGAAAAGGAGCTATCGTATTCATCAATCAGGATTCAGAATCCCTCAACTTACTTTCTAGACTAAAGGAATTGAAGGAATTACAAAAGGAAGGTATCCATAAAGCTCCGAAAATTGAGATGGACCATCGCGATTTTGGTATCGGGGCCCAAATACTGCATGATATCGGAATCCATAAAATACGCCTACTGACCAATAGCGAACAATCAAAGAGGGTCGGTATTATTGGCTATGGCTTGGAAATTGTCGAATACCTCTCTTATTAACTAGTTAAACAAAGGGTTCCAATATACGCTTCATCGTTAAGGCACGTTCTTGGACCTGTTCTGGCGACCAACTTAGTTTTATCAAACACGATATGGTTCTTCCCATCCAAGCATCCGATTTGGAGAAATCCGCTTTTGAATAGTCGGGCAATTGATTCAGGACTTCTTGCGGCAGCTTACCGAGTGATTTCAACTGTATCAGGTGGTCCCATTTTTTATAATAGTGCCAATTATTGTCGAACCAGTAAAAACAGGCATCTATTCCTGCTTCAACCAATAGCGTATGTGCCTCCTTGGCCATTTTTTGAGTGGGTAAAAAGAAATTTAGGAACGAATAATTTTCCACGCCTCCCTCAGGAACCTTTCTAAAAGAGATGCCCGGCAACGGTGCAATAGCCGTTCTTAATATCGCATAATGCCGTTGCTGGACTTCCAAAAATTCGTCTAACCGCTTAATTTGTGCGCAGCCTACAGCTGCGTTCAATTCTGATATCCGAAAATTATATCCTAAAAATGGATGCGACTCCGCTCCCCTATCGCTACCCAAATGGTCGTGACCGTGATCGGAATAATGGTCCGCATTGCGGATATATTTTTCATTGTCGGTAATGATACCACCACCCTCGCCACAGGTTATGGTTTTTACGTAATCAAATGAAAAACAACCCAAATCGCCATAACTACCTAAAGGTTTACCTTCAAAACTACCACCGATGGCCTGACAAGCATCCTCAAGCAAAAGCAGTCCGTGTTTTTCACAAATTGCCTTGAGCGCTTTTAAATCGGCCATGGAACCGCACATGTGTACGGGCATAACTACCTTCGTTTTAGGGGTTATCGCTTTTTCAACCGCCTTAGGATCTAATGCAAGTGTTTCATCCACATCCACTAGAATGGGTATGGCGCCTATGGCCAATATCGATTCGAAGCTAGCGACAAAGGTAAAGGTGGGCATGATCACTTCATCCCCCGCCCCAATTCCCGCACTCACTAGGGCTACGGTAAGGGCGGCCGTTCCGCTACTCACCAATTGAGCATGTTTGGTACCCAAGCGTTTTGCCAAGGCCTTTTCAAATTCCAATGCTTTCCATTGGTTTTTGCGCATGCCATCAAAACCATAGCGCATTAACACCCCGGTATCCAATACCTCTTGAACCTGATTTTTTTCATTTTCCCCGAACATCTCAAAACCTGGCATCCTTATCCTTTTAATGGTTACACAAAGCTTATTTAAATTATTGATAAAACCAAAGTTTTGCCGCTAGGATAAGCACCATAAAGACCAGAAATTTTTTAATGAATCCGTCCCCTTTGGTCACCGATACCCTACTTGCCACCCAGGCCCCACTGCCATTGCCGATAGCGAGAATGAGTCCTATTTTTCAATCTACTTGATCGTTCCATGCAAACACGATTAGGGCAGCCACCATGTACATGAAAACTACCGCAACTTTTGTTGCATTCGACCGAACCAACCTCATTCTGTTCACGTAATGTAGAAATAACATCATTATAAAGCCTAATCCTGCATTTATGAAGCCGCCGTAAATACCAAAAAAGAAGAATGCGATGATTCCGAACGCCAAGTATTTCCCAGTTAAACGCTCTTGTAACTGTTTCATCCCAATTTTTGGTCCGAATGCGATAATTAGCACCACACCCACCATTACCGAGGCCAATATGCGGTTAAAGACCGCTCCACTGATATCTATGGCCAAATACACTCCAATAAGGGACCCTAGAAACGCAGCGCTACCCAGATAAACATTAAAGGGAAACGTACTCACTCCCTTACTCTTAAAACCTGCCGTCGCAATTGCAGTCTGAAAAATAATGGCTACCCTATTTGTTCCGTTTGCCATGGTCGATGGCAATCCTAAAAAAATAAGAATGGGCAACGAAAGTAAAGACCCCCCACCGGCAACGGTATTTATAAAGCCTACGATACATCCTACTAAAATCAGTAAAGGGTATGCGTACCATTCCTCCATACTGCAAAGGTACTTGGAAAACGGAGAATGGATTTAAAAAAACCGACG
>JBARCC010000079.1:0-8119 GCA_049793635.1 Maribacter sp.
GCCCATGGTGGCCACCGCCGTAGTTCCCCAGCCAGGAACGAATTATTTGGAAATTGCCGACGCCTTTTATGCGGAGTACGAAAAACTTAAAAACGACTTACCCGAAGGTTTTAAATTAAATGTGGTCATCGATGACACTGTTTTCGTAAGACGGGCGGTTACCGAAGTAGCAGAAACCTTATTGATATCCATCGTACTGGTAATCCTCGTAATTTTTGTTTTCTTCAGAAATTGGTCGATGGCGCTTAGACCGCTCATCGATATTCCTGTTTCGTTGATAGCCACTTTTTTCATCATGTGGTTGTTCGGGTATTCCATAAATGTGCTTACCCTGTTAGCGATTGTTTTGGCTACAGGCCTTGTGGTCGATGACGGTATTGTGGTGACCGAGAACATTTATAAAAAAGTGGAGGAGGGTATGAGCCCGATAGAAGCGGCGATTAAGGGATCGAACGAAATATTTTTTGCCGTAATTTCGATTTCAATAACCCTGGCGGCCGTATTTCTTCCGGTCATATTTTTGGAAGGCTTCGTAGGTAGGTTATTTCGAGAGTTCGGCGTGGTCTTGGGTGCGGCAGTTTTAGTGTCCGCGTTTGTCTCGCTTTCGTTGACCCCGATGCTAAATGCCTATCTTATCAAGCCCGGCAAACAAAAGCAATCGAAGTTTTATCACTTTACCGAGCGGTATTTTTTAAAAATGAACCATTCGTACGCAGATTCCTTACGGGTTTTTATGAAGAGAAAATGGTTGAGTTTTCCAATTCTTGCGGGTTGCATAGGCCTCATCGCCCTTTTTTATATGTTATTGCCTAAAGAAACCGCTCCTTATGACGACCGCAGTTTTGTACGCTTGAACGTGAACGCCCCAGAAGGATCTTCCTATGAATATATGGATCGATTAATGACCGATATAACGGACCTGATCAATGACTCCGTACCAGAGAAAAAAGTAAGTCTTGTGCTTACTTCACCGGGTTTCGGTTCTTCTTCGGTAAATAGCGGTAGGGCGAACATCGCCTTGGTGGAACCTAATGAAAGAGAGCGCTCACAGAACGACATTGCGAACGATTTGGGCAGATGGGCAAAAGCCTATGTAGGCGGAAAATCGAACGTTTCCGAGCGGCCTACGATTTCAGTGAACCGAAGGGGAGGGCCTCCTATTCAATTTATCATTCAAGCACAGAATTTTAGCAAGCTAGAGGAAAGCATCCCTGCATTCATGGAAGAGGCCGAAAAAGACGAAACCTTTTCGTTTGTAGATGTAAACCTCAAATTCGATAAACCGGAGATTTATGTCACTATTAATCGGGAAAAAGCGGAAAGTCTTGGCGTTTCTGTGATCGATGTCGCTCAAACCCTTCAGCTTTCCCTAAGCGGACAACGGTTCGGTTATTTTTTGATGAACGGGAAGCAATACCAAGTAATCGGGCAGTTTGACAAGGAGGACCGAAACGCACCTATCGACCTGACCTCTATCTTTGTGAAGAACAAGGATGGTCTTCTCATACAGCTAGACAATCTTGTTCAAACCTCCGAACATAGTAGTCCGCCACAACTGTATCATAACAACCGTTATATGTCCGCCACGGTTTCCGCGAATTTGGCGCCCGGTAAAACCATAAACGACGGTATCGAGGCCATGGAGCGCATTAAGGACAACGTCCTTGACGATTCGTTTACGACGGATCTTGGCGGGGAATCTAGGGATTTTGTAGAAAGTAGTTCGAATACCTTATTTGCTTTTGGCTTGGCCTTGTTGCTCATTTTTTTGATACTTGCCGCACAGTTTGAGAGCTTCATCGATCCCTTTATCATTATTTTGACCGTACCCATGGCGGTTGCGGGGGCCTTGTTCTCTTTATGGCTTTTTGGACAATCTTGGAATATTTTCAGTCAGATCGGTACCATTATGCTCATTGGTCTGGTGACGAAAAATGGTATATTGATCGTGGAGTTCGCTAACCAATTACGCGAACAAGGAATCGAAAAGCGGGAAGCCATCCTAAGGGCCTCAGAATCTAGGCTACGCCCTATTTTAATGACAAGTCTTACCATTGCATTGGGCGCCCTGCCCATTGCGCTCTCTTTAGGTGCGGCATCAACCAGTAGAATTGGAATGGGCGTGGTAATCATTGGGGGTACCATGTTTTCTTTAGTACTGACCTTATATATTATTCCTTCGCTTTACCTCTTATGGTCAAGGGAAAAAGTGGAACGACCAGAGTTTAAAGCCCTAGAAACCTATTAACATGAACAAAGCAGCGCTTTTCAGCCTCTCGCTTTTTGTAGGTATCTTTTATTCCTTCGGACAAGAGGTGCTTACGGTTCAAGAAGCGGTGAAGACAGCCATCGAAAATAACTACCAGATCATTACCGCGGCAAACAGCCTGAAAATCGATTCGGTCTCCGTAAGTCCCGGGTATGCAGGAATGTTGCCAACCCTTACCGCAAGCTTAACAGATAACAGAAGTGTACGTAATCTTTCCCAGATCCGTTTAGACGGTACCCAAGTGGAGCAAGATAACGCAAGAAACGATAATTTAAACTACGGGGTCGCCATGGATTGGACCCTTTTTGATGGACTACGGATGTTCGCCAATTATGAGCAGCTCAAGGAGACCGAAAAATTGGGGGAGGCGGAACTTAAGCAAGTGGTGTTGACCAGGGTCGGGGAAGTGATGATCACGTATTTCGACTTAGTACAGCAACAGCAGCAACTAGCTGCTTTGGATAGTACCATACTAATTTCCCAGCAACGGGTAGAGCTCGCCCAAAATAGATTTTCAATAGGCAAAGCCTCTAAATTGGAGGTGTTGAATGCCAAAGTGGATCTGAATACGGATCAAACGCTAATGCAGCGCCAAAAGGAACTTTATGCGAATACCAAAATAGCGCTGAACCAATTGTTGGCCCGTGATCTGAAAATCGATTTTGAGGTAATTACAGAAATTTTTGTGGATGAAAGTTTGCTACTCCCCAATTTGGAAACCATGGTGGTTGAAAATAACCCACAACTGAATGCGGAAAGAATAAGCAAACGGATCAGTGAGCTAGAGCTGAAACAAATAAAGGCGGCTAGGTATCCGACAATTTTTGCCACAACGGGATACAGCTTTGGTCGGTCCGAAACAAGTCTTGGTTTTAACGTAAGCTCTAATTCGCAAGGGCTTAATTACGGTTTTGGGGCAACATTGAATCTTTTTAATGGTTTTAATCAAAATAGGAACGAGAAAATAGGGAAACTTGAACTTGAGAACGCCGAGGTTGCCATAGCGTCGCAAAAGCAAGAGGTGTTGGCGATGTTAAATACCACCTATCAGACCTATTTGACAAACATTAGCCTCATTGAATTGGAGGGGAACAACGAATCTATCGCAAAGGAAAATTTGGATATCACCGTTGAAAAATTTCGGATCGGTACCATACCTACCATTGAATTCAGAACTGCTCAATTGAACTATATCAATGCCAAGGTACGTTTCAGCAACGCAAAGTTTCAGTCGAAACTATCTGAAATTATCTTGAAACAATTATCGGGAAATCTTGCTTTATAGTTTTTTAGGGCTGTCTCGTTCGTTCTGTGACGTCAGAACGCTGTAACTGGTCGCTAATCTCCTTCATTCCATCCCTTGACTGAAAATACTAGAACGAATACTAGCTTATCCCTTACGGATTCTAGAAGCTAACGTAATCATGGGACGTTTACCCCTAGTTTTGATTTGAAACAATACTCTAAAACTACGATTATGAAACTATGGTATACTTTTCTAGTACTCTGCACCTTTTCATTAGGATTTTCTCAAGACTCCGATAGCCCGTATTTACTGGTTTCTACCAAAGATGCGATTATCCCATTAAAATCGTCTAAGACCGAGGTCCAGATTGCGGGCACCATTGCGCATGTGCGTGTAACACAAGTGTACCAAAATAAGGGGGCGCAGGCAATAGAGGCTAAATATGTGTTTCCGCTTTCTACGCGGGCAGCGGTGCACAAAATGCAAATGACGATGGGCGACCGTATTGTTAATGCCAAAATATTCGAGCGAAAAGAAGCTCAAAAAGTATACGAGACTGCCGTTGACGCAGGGAAACGTGCCGCTAAATTGGACCAGGATCGGCCCAATGTTTTTCAAATGAACGTCGGGAATATGATGCCCGGTGATGAAATCGCCATTGATATCTATTATACGGAATTGCTGGTACCGGTCAAAGGGGACTATCAATTTGTAGCCCCTTCCGTGGTGGGTCCAAGATTCACCGGAGAACGTTCGCAGCCCGATGAAAGCCTCAGCATGCCCTATACGGCAAAGGGAATTTCAGATACGTTCGATTTCGATATGACCGTTACCTTAAATGCGGGGATGATCATTCAACAGGTAAGTAGCAGCAGTCACAATGTGAATGTAAACCATCCTGATGCCAAGACTGCTGAAATCTTTTTATCCAGAAGCAATGAAAATCCGTCGAATAGGGATTTTATACTGAACTACAGCCTACGCGGAAACCAAATTGAAACGGGAATGCTATTATACGAAGGTGAACAGGAAAATTTTTTCACTTTTCAAATGGAGCCTACGAAAAAAGTCGATGTGGAGGACATTCCGGCACGGGAATATCTTTTTATCGTGGATGTGTCGGGCTCTATGAACGGGTATCCCTTAGAGGTTTCCCGAGCACTGATGCGAAATTTATTATGCGGTCTACGAATGACAGATACGTTTAACGTACAATTATTCGCCTCCAGTTCTACGATGTTCGGTGAGGTACCCGTCGAAACCAATGAACAGAATATTGAAGCGGCCATTCGGTTTCTGTCGGAAGGGCAGGGTGGAGGAGGAACCCAGTTGTTGAGTGCCTTGGACCAAGCATATCAACTCCCAAGAAAAGACATCGGCAGTGCGCGTTCCATACTAATTATTACCGATGGGTATGTAAGCGTTGAAAAGGAAGCTTTTGAGCTCATCAGGAATAATCTGGACAAAGCGAATGTCTTTACTTTCGGAATAGGCTCAAGTGTAAACAGATTTTTGGTTGAAGGCATGGCGAAAGTATCGCAAAGCGAATCGTTTATCGCTACGACCACCGAAGAAGCGTATGGAGTGGCCAAACGCTTTCAGGAATACATTGCCACCCCATTATTGACGCAAGTAAAAATTGAGTCCAGGGGATTTGATATGTACGATTTGGCACAGACAAGCATTCCAGATGTTTTCGCTGCAAGACCTGTAGTGGTCCATGGCAAATATCGGGGTAAGGCAGAGGGTAAACTTATCGTTACAGGATATCAGGGCAAGAAAAAGTTTAGGCAAGAATATCAGGTATCCCATGGGCATTTAAGCAAAGCGAATACCGCACTCCGATATATATGGGCCCGAAAGCGAATAGGGGAACTGGACGATTATAAAAAGCTGTTCAACGACAATGTAAAGGACAGTGTCATCGCATTGGGTATCAAGTATAATTTATTGACCAATTACACCTCATTTGTTGCCGTGGATGAGGCTATTGTCAACCCTGAAGGAAGCATTAACACAGTGAAACAGCCCTTGCCCATGCCACGGCATGTGCTGAATACCGCTGTAGGAGCAGCGGCGGAAGTAACGGAAAAATCCACATTCAAACCCACCTTTAAAATGGTCTTTGCAGACACGATGACAGCATCGGAAAAGAGAAAAATAACCATGGAGTTCAAAGCGCTATATTCCGCATTAATGATGGGGTATCTCAACAACTATGACGGCATAAGGCTCAAATGTGATGCAACCGGTCAGGTAATCGGTGTCGAAATCATGGAGAAGGGGTTGTGGTTGGTATCAGAAAAATTGCAGGATACATTCGCAACCCTTTCCATAAAATCGATACAAAAAGAAATGACGCTGACTTTAATAAAATAATAAATTGGTTTTTAAGTGTATTTATCCCGAATGGGACAGAAGGCCTGTGCAAATGAAAAGGAAGCACAGGTTTTTCTTTTTTAGAATAGCTTGAAATCAAAATCAAACCTATAACCCTTAAAGTGTGGAAACGAATTCTAGACGAAGTGCTACGGATACTAGAACAACCCTAATGGAGGACTATGTACGATGTAATTTAGAGGTATGGAAGCAACCCCTTTAAAACAAATATCATGAAAAATTATATCCATGTAGCGCTTACCCTTTTTGCGACCGTAGGCGCACTATTCATAAGCAGTGCACAGGAGTTTACCGAAACACGGAAATATAAGGTTGCCATGATTCGGGCAAGTGAGCAAGAAAAAGGTACTTCCCTTTTGGATATCGTTCTAGATGGACAAGAGGATACTTCAAAAACGACCTTAGTGGTGACTGATTATGAGTTGTTGTCCAACGTGCAACTATCCATATTGTCCAACCCCGGGTTAGAGGGTGTTGTGGAAATCGTAAAGGTAAGATTGGCGTATTATGCCTGCTGTTCAAGAACGGAGGATCAATATTTTATGGTGACCCATTCCAATGCGTTCGTTGCCCTACCCCGTATAGAAACCCAATATGGGTATGACCCTATAAGAGCGGTCAGCTATATTTTTCCAAACCAGGCATTTGGTCAGGAAGGAACCGTTCTTAGAGCGGAATTACACTACAACGAAACATATATTGTCAACGATATTCAGGTACTCCAAAGCTTTTTTTGGAACGATGATGACTTTGATCGTGAAGACGCTAGCATAGCAATTAATGAATAGTAATCCTTAAAATGTACTAACATGAAAAATTCAATGAAAAGTGCCCTGATCCTATGCGTGTTCGCATTTGTAAACACCTTCGCCCAACATGTACAAGAAGTGCAGTTTGAAGTGATGGACAAAAATGTTCCCGTAGAAGAGGTGTCCTATGCGTATCTATTGGCCCACAAAGTGTTCCTTCGGGAAAAACCATCTGTAAGAAGCGATAAAGTGGCCTTATTGGATATTGGGACTAAAATGATTTTATGGGAAAAGAGTTTGTACGCAAAGGAGATTAACGGTATAAAAAGCAACTGGTATCGTGTAACTGCGGGAGAACAGACCGGATGGGTTTGGGGAGGAATGATCGCTCAGAAATCGTTCGGGAGTATCGCCGATAACCAGGTAAAGTTCGTTTATGGGTTGGAAAGCAGCACCACGAACGAAGCAGGGGTTGTGGATACCAAATATCAATTACGGGCGTTCAAAAATGGGAATCAACTCGACAAGATCGTGCTGGATAGCCTCGCTTCGATTCCGTCAGAAATTAAGAATCTCGGTAGTCAAGGACTGTTCAATGTAGAAGATATTATCACGATTGATTTGACCGATACGGATACGGGCCACGATGTAGGAAAGAGCTATGTCTTTTGGAATAACGGGAGGTTTAAAAATGTTGCCAATCTAATCGACTATGCGGATGCCGGGTACTTAAAGACAGAGACCTTCGTTTTTCCTTCGGATATGAACGGAGTAAAAAGTACGGTATTGTTAAAAACTACGATTACGAATAATAAGCTTGCTGTAGACCATGGGAAAACACAAGATAATGTAACGTTCATTACCACGCCCTATAGTTGGAACGGGTATACCTTGTTCAAAAAAGAGGAAGCTCCAGAAGTTTCAAATACTATCGTAGGTACGGATTTTTAGAAAACCAAGATGAAAAACTACAGTTGTCTCTTCATAGTACTGGTCGTCATCTTTAATTGCAAGAAGCCGTTTTCGCGAGACACGGAAACGGCACTTGCTTTACCCGTTAACGTTGAGCTAAGGAAGCAATCCCTTGTCTTTATTGCAGGCGTTGACGCAGGGGATAACCCATACTATACCAATGCCAAACACTATTTTGAAGGGATGGGAATACAAGTGATAGAGGGTTTGTTTTCTATGGAAGAAATTTTAGAACATCTCCAGTTAAAAGCTGATGGTCAAGTCATACTTGATGAAATACACATTGTAAGCCATAGCAATGCATGGTTGGGAATGTCCTTAAAAACCACCGAAAATGGGGAGCGTATCACCCTAAACTCATTGCAACGTTTTCAACGAAACCAGAAGGATGCAGAGATACCTAACGGAATTTCAAAGGAAACAAAAATCATCTTTCATTCCTGCGGCCTGGGAGAAAACATAGCCTTGTTAAAAGAACTACAG
>JBARCC010000080.1:0-3656 GCA_049793635.1 Maribacter sp.
GTAGTAGACTTCATGGTCGTTTACCACGATATCGCACCTAAACCGTTCCTTTTCCGAAAGCTGACGTATTGCTGTCGACCCATCTTCAATACCCTTTGTGAGTGGACGAAGATCGCTCGATTTCATCACTTTACCGTTATCCGCAAAGTAGGTGTGGTCTTTGTCTTTTGCATAGTAGAGATTGATGGACTTAAAACTGTCACGGTCTAATTGAGGAATGGGAGTCAGGTAAAATTGTTCGGAATGACTTTTTACCATTAGGGTCATTCCATAGGCATAGTGCTTATCTATGAAATATCCCAGTCCTAAACTTTGAAACGTGGCGGCATCAAGGGGTAAGATGTTCTTGTTTTTATCTGTTAGTGGGGTATCCCTGAATAATACCATGGTATCGGTCACTTCGATAAATTGATAGATATAGGTTTCAAATGCGCCCAAATCAATGTCGGCTTCCATGTTAGGTATTTCCATATGTAAATATCAGGGTTCTACCACTAAAGTCGGTTCACGGTAAACCGTGAAATCTAGAGTTTTGCCATTTTATCCTTTATCTCCTTTAAACATAAATTCCCCAAGCTGCCTTCGTGGGTATGGTGGATATCACGTTTTGGGGTAAAGGTGCCTTCATTGATTTCAACCCCCATTTTCTTATAGGCATCACGAAAAGGCATGCCGTTTTGTACAAGTTCGTTCAAGGTATCTACACTGAACAGGTAATCGTATTTCGGGTCGTTTAGAATGTCGGTATTTACCTTGATTTCTTTTAGACTAAAGGTTAAGATTTCCAAACAGGCCTTCATGTCTTGGATAGCGGGGATAATGATTTCCTTTACCAACTGCAAATCCCGATGATAGCCGCTGGGCAGGTTGTTGATGATCAAGGTCAATTGATTGGGAACCGCCTGTAATTTGTTGCATTTTGCACGGACCAGTTCAAATACATCGGGGTTTTTCTTGTGTGGCATAATGCTCGAACCGGTCGTGAGTTCATCTGGAAAGGAAATGAAATTAAAATTCTGGCTCATGTATAAACAGATGTCCATCGCCATTTTGGAAAGGGTTGCCGCAATGCTCGCCATACCGAAAGCTGTCGCCTTTTCTGCTTTTCCTCGGCTCATTTGTGCAGCCACGACATTATATTTCATGGTTTCAAAGCCCATTTCCTTGGTCGTAAACGTGCGGTCTATCGGAAAAGAACTCCCGTAGCCTGCAGCGCTTCCCAGGGGATTTTGATCTGCCACTTTATAGGCGGCGTCAATAAAATACAGGTCATCGATGAGACTTTCCGCATAGGCGGAAAACCAAAGTCCGAACGAAGACGGCATGGCGATTTGTAAATGGGTATATCCTGGAAGTAGTACCCCCTTGTGTTCCTGAGCTTTCACCAAAAGAAGGTTGAACAAGGATTTGGTCATTGATTTTATTTCGGTCAGTTCATCCTTTAGGTACAAATGCATCGCCACTAAAACCTGATCGTTCCTGGACCTCGCCGTGTGAATTTTTTTGCCGGTATCACCAAGGTTTAGGGTCAATAAATATTCTATTTTGGAATGCATATCCTCAAAGGAATTTTCAATTGAAAACGTACCTTTTTCAATCCGAGCCGCGATGATATCCAATTCAGCGACCAGCTCTTTTGTTTCCTTTGCCGTTAGAAGGCCTATTTTGCCCAGCATTTTTGCATGCGCCTTAGAGGCGATTACATCATATTTGGCGAGTAGCAAATCAAGCTCCCTGTCATTACCCACTGTAAAATGGTCTATTTTTTTATCGGTACTAAATCCTTTATCCCAAAGTTTCATAAGTTAAGTTCAAGTTCAAAAATCAAGTTTAATATTGCCTGCCGCAGGCATGCTTTAAAAAAATACTGCCATGATCATTATGCATTTCAGGTAATGATTCTTGCTGGTTTGTTATCTAATTTATTTTTATCGAGCGTTACGTTTTACATCCCTAAAGTCCCCTATTAGGGACAATACACATTTTTAACTTTTATTGTATTCTTGCCTTTTTGTTGCGGTCAGCTTTATCATACTATAAAATTAGGCATAAATACTTCTATTGTATTCGAAGTGGACGCTTGAACTTTTATCGAGCTTCGCGTTTTACACCCCTAAAGTTCCCTCTAGGGAACCATTCATTTTTCTAAATCTGAGATCACTCTTAATTTGTAGAATCAGTATTATTTGATTATAACATGTACAGAGACAGTTTTATCATTTTTGAACTTGAACTTGAACTTGATTTTGAATTTTTAATACCCCCTTTGGGGCTAGGGGGCTAGGGGGCTAAAAACCCTCTCAAAATCTTAATGTACAAATCAATGCCCTCCTCAATCTCGTGTACGTAAATATACTCATCTGCGGAATGGGAGCGGGTACTATCGCCTGGCCCCAGTTTTAACGATTGGCAGGTAAGTGCGGCTTGGTCGGACAGGGTGGGGGAACCGTAAGTGGTTCTTCCCAAGGCGATGCCAGACTGTACCAACGCATGGTGTATCCCTATTTTTGAGGAGTTCAGCGTTAATCCCCTTTCTTGTAGTTCGCATGGGGCTTCAGTTTTTAAAATGTTCGCGATTTCAAGATTGCTGTAGGCATCGTTAACCCGAACATCGATGACCAAATTTACCTGTGCCGGAACCACATTATGCTGGCTCCCTGCATTGATCTGGGTAACGGTCATTTTCACCTCCCCTAAAGCTTCCGACGTTTTTTTGAAGGTGTAGTTCTTGAACCATTCCAGCACTTCTATCGTATTGTAAATGGCATTATTTTCATTCGGATGTGCTGCATGCGATGGCGTTCCTTTGACCACTGCGTCGAAAACGACCAGCCCTTTTTCGGCAATCGCCAATTGCATTAAGGTGGGTTCCCCCACAATGGCAACATCAATAGTGGGGAGTTGGGGCAATAGCCATCTCAAGCTGTATTCCCCAGCATTTTCTTCCTCTGCCGATGCTACCATTAGGATATTATGGTTCAGGTCTGCTTGTGGATAAAAATGTACGAAGGTCGCCAAAAGTGAAACCAGGCAGCCGCCCGCATCGTTACTTCCCAGACCATATAATTTTCCATTTTCGATATGGGGGTGAAAGGGATCCTTGGTATACGCCTGATTCGGTTTTACGGTATCGTGATGGGAGTTTAAGAGCAGTGTCGGTTTTGAGTCGTCCCAAAATTTGTTCTTGGCATATACGTTGTTCTTTACGCGTTCAAAGGGAATGTTGAACTCTACGAACCACTGTTCAATTGCCCCCGCTGTTTTTTCTTCCTCTTTGGAGAAGGAGGGTATGGAAATCAATGTTTTCAATAAATGGATGGCCTTTCCCGAAAGTGTTGCTTGGTTCATGTTATGAGGTTATGGTTGTATAGCGTTCTGGTGTGTCAGTAAGCATGGATGGTTGACCAATGCACACTTTTTCGACACCTCTTTCCACAGCGTAAAAGCAATTATGCAATTTTGGGATCATGCCATCGGCAATTATCCCCTCGTCAAGGAACTGGGTATACGACCTATTATCAATGTATTCAATGACCGAATTTTCATCGGTAATATCCCGTAAAACACCTTTTTTTTCAAAGCAATAATAAAGGGTTGTTTCGTAGAACCTACTCATGTGAATGGCAATTTCTGCGGCTATGGTATCAGCATTGGTG
>JBARCC010000081.1:0-23435 GCA_049793635.1 Maribacter sp.
CCAAATAACAGTACTCGGTATCCAATAATGCAGGTGCCAATTGCCCGCTACTATAACTCCCTAAACCCACCAGGGCAACACCTAATTTCTTTTTTTGTGGCGCAACACCGAATCCTTTTACCAAGGGAAGCGTCCCAATAAGGGCCGAACCCAAGATACCTTTAGAAAGCGTACCGTTGAAATTTCTTCTAGATATATTCTTCATGCAGTAAATGGTTTTAAATGGATACACGATTTAGGAATCGATCAGGCATTTTCCAAATTGTTGTATTTGAATTGCGTGCGGCTCCCGTACATAACTGAGACTTCAATATACTAAAAAACCACTATCGTAAAATAGTGGTTCTTTATTTTAAAGTAATTGTACTTATGATTTTGGCATTACTACTGCATCAATTGCATGGATCAAACCATTGGAAGCCATTACATCGGCCATAATTACCGTTGCGGTTCCTCCGTTAGCGTCTGTCAACAATACACTACCATCCCTTAGGCTCAATACTATCTTTCCCCCTTGTACGGTCTCAACCTCAAAACTGCCATTGTTCGCATTAATAGCTTCGATGACATCGGCAGCATCATAATTACCAGCTACAACATGATAGGTCAAAATAGTGGTCAATTGCTCCTTGTTCTCAGACTTTACCAAAGTTTCTACGGTACCTTCGGGTAATTTTGCGAACGCATCGTTAGTGGGCGCAAAAACGGTAAAAGGACCTTCCCCGTTCAAGGTTTCAACCAAGCCGGCAGCTTGCACCGCAGTTACTAAGGTGGTGAAATTTTCATTACCGGAAGCAACGCTCACGATGGTCGGCATCTCAACGATTTCCGTAACTACTTCCTCCATTTGTTCCTCTCCACTTTCCATGGCGTCTTTGGTTTCCTTTTTGGTCTCTCCACAGCTCATCATCATCAAGGCGGCCACTACGGGTACTACAGTTATTCTACTAATTTTCATTTTATTTTGATTTTAAGTTTACATTGTTTTTTCAAAGTAAACCAATTTATACTAAAAGGTTCTTAATAATTGTTTAAAGTTTATTGTTTTTTATTAAACACAAATCCAGAGTTGGACCATTGCGCACAGCGTCCCCATGTTTTACATATAATGTAAGGTTATATTCAGGGCCAACACACCTATGTAATAATTTGTTATTTTCGTTACACGAACCTATCTAGAACAACACCTATGAAACGAATTGTATCCTCCTTGTTTTTTACAATAACCACCCTAGCTTTTGCACAGTCCAGATCTATTCCTATCGATACAGTGGTCACTACCCAGCATAACGCTACCATAAATGGAACTTCCTTTTCGTATACCGCACAAGTGGGAACCCAGCCGGTCTGGGACGAAAACGCAAAGCCTATCGCTACCTTACATTATACGTATTACACCCGCAACAATGTAAAGGATAGGGCCAGCAGACCGCTGCTGATTTCTTTTAATGGCGGACCGGGTTCAGGTTCGGTATGGATGCATTTGGCCTACACGGGGCCCCGTATACTAAAGATTGACGATGAAGGCTATCCGGTGCAGCCCTATGGCGTAAGCGAAAATCCATATTCGGTATTGGATGTGGCGGATATCGTGTATGTGAACCCTGCAAATACAGGATACAGCAGAACCATTCCCGAAAGCGGGAAGGAGGTTGACCGTGAAAAATTCTTCGGTATCAACGCAGATATAAAATATTTGGCAGAGTGGCTAAATACCTTTGTGACCAGAAGCAATAGATGGCGTTCTCCGAAGTATATTATCGGGGAGAGTTACGGCGGCACCCGGGTCATGGGACTTTCCTTGGCACTACAGAACCAACAATGGATGTATCTCAACGGCGTAATTATGGTTTCCCCTGCAGACTACAAGGTGATACAGAACAGTGGCCCCGTTGCAGAAGCCATCAACCTTCCCTATTATACGGCAGCGGCTTGGCACCACAAAGCGTT
The DNA here is from genome assembly GCA_049793635.1 of Maribacter sp. Taxonomy (GTDB): domain Bacteria; phylum Bacteroidota; class Bacteroidia; order Flavobacteriales; family Flavobacteriaceae; genus Maribacter. The sequence continues at coordinate 1,951 of JBARCC010000081.1, forward strand.
ACCGGCTGCACTTCAAAGTAAGGACTTATTGGATATTTTGCCCGAGTCTGAAGCCTATACCATTAACGAATTGGTTCCCGCATTGGCAAAAGGAGGTTTTTTAGAGGCTTCGGAGAAAAGTAAGGTGGCTGAAAAAATTGCGTATTATTCCGGATTAAACCAAAAGGACATTATCGATCAAAACCTATCCGTTCCAACATCGTTCTTTTGGAAAAACCTGCTAAAGGATAAAAGCGGTTTTACCGTTGGCAGATTGGATTCGAGGTATCTGGGTATGGACAGGCAATTATCGGGCATGCGCCCAGATTATAATGCCGAATTGACTTCTTGGCTGCATAGCTTTACCCCTGCCATCAACTATTATCTTCAAGAAGAACTCAATTTTAAGACCGATGTCAAATACAATATGTTCGGTCCCGTAAACCCTTGGAACAACGACGATGACAATACCCGTGACGATTTGAGACAGGCGATGGCCCAAAATCCATATTTGAACGTTATGATACAATCGGGCTACTATGATGGCGCAACCACGTATTTCAACGCAAAATATACCATGTGGCAAGTGGACCCCAGTGGCCGAATGAAAGATCGCTTCAGTTTCAAGGGATATCGATCTGGACACATGATGTACCTTAGACGTGAGGATCTAAAATCTGCAAATGACGACATACGTGATTTTATAAACCGTACGGTGGCAAACGGTAAAAGTGCAAAGTACTAAAAGCCATAGTGAATGGTAAATTACCCTGGGAAACGTCCATGAGGAATCCAAAAGAATCCAATAGTTGATTTAAACGTGAGCACGCCTGTCCGGAAGTGAGGTTAAATCTCGATCAGTGGGTCAATACCCTTTCTGAAATTCCCAGTAGTTGCAATGATAATGGGTGCATTGCATTTGCTGGGATAGTTTCAGGGTAGATTTGGGCACCTACCGCCTCTTTGAACAATCGTTCTCGTTTTCTTTGTTTCCGCTTTTTGAATATATCGATGGTGGCACCCACGGTAACGCCTCCCAAGACGGTCGCCAGCAAATCTGCATTGTCCCAACCGCCATATTGTTTTTGGTCGATACTTTCTTTAGCAAGACCGATCAAGAGACTTCCCCCCACTGCACCGATGAACGTCCAGGTTCTATTGCCGTCGGAGATTTCGCTCGCAATACCGGCCCCGACCAATCCGTACAGATTACCACCCAGAAAATGCAGTGCCTTGTCCCCCTCAATTTGTCCGAATGCGTCGGTTACTAGAACGATACTCAAAGCGACAATTAAAAATCCTTTCATAAAAAGCAAAGATATCAAAACTTCTAAACGTGAAAGGATTGATGTACATTGTACCAAAATAATAGCGGCAATGACTTCATCGAGCGATGCATTACCGTTTCAAAGCATATAGGCCTAATTATGGAATTAAAAAGCTTTTTCAAAACCCTTACATTGATTCACGCCGCTTTGGTGGGCGGATTAGTACTCGTCACCGTTTTTGCCATACTGCAAGAAAAAGGGTTCGAGAGTTACACAGATCCGGGCAATGTGTTTTTATACATTGTGCCTATAGTAGCACTTATCGGCTACTTTGGTAGTCAATTCGTTTTTAGGAAAGCGATGGCCAAGATACTTTTAGACCAATCTTTAAAGGAAAAATTAAATGGGTACTTTGCCGCGTTAGTGATGAAGTTTGCCTTTCTTGAAGCACCTGCACTACTAGCGCTTTTTGCCTATTACAGTAGCGGGAATGCCTTACCCTTGGTCATCGCTTTATGCCTTTTGGCCTATCTTATCGTTCAACGGCCCACTAAAAATCATAGCATTCACTGTTTACCCCTAACCCGGGACGAAATACGAATTATAGAAAATAGCTAAACCCTCAGCATGATGAACATTGTACAAAAACTAAAGATAAGCGTTATGGCCACATTCTTCGGATTCACCGCTGTTCAGGCACAAGACTGGGCAGACCTTTCGAGGTTTCAAGAAGCGAATGCAGCACTAATGAACGAACAAACGAACAAGGACCGTATTGTATTTATGGGGAACTCCATCACCATAGGTTGGCTAACCGCCCGGCCTGAGTTTTTTGAAGGAAAACCGTACATCAATAGGGGAATTAGCGGGCAAACGACCCCACAAATGCTGCTGCGATTTAGGCAAGACGTGATAGATTTAAAGCCGAAGGCAGTGGTACTCCTCGCGGGCACGAACGATATTGCCGGCAATACAGGACCGTCGACACTTCAGATGATCATGGACAACATTAAGGGAATGTCTGAAATGGCAGATGCCAACCAAATCAAGGTCATCTTATCCTCAACCCTTCCGGCATACGATTATCCGTGGAAGCCCGGGTTGGAACCAGCCGATAAAATTGTTAAGCTCAATAAAATGGTGAAGCAATATGCGGAAGAAAAAGGCCATATCTACTTGGATTACTTTTCTGCGATGGTAGATGAGCGCAATGGCTTACCAAAAAAGTATGCCAAAGATGAAGTCCACCCCACGGTGGAAGGGTATAAGGTTATGGAACCTCTGGCCGAGAACGCGATAAAAAAAGCATTAAGTTATTAGGTATTGGTAAATAGCAAAGGGAAAAATCTTCCTTCCATTTTTTGTCCCTTAGGGATCGGTGGTACCCCACTTAGTAATACCTCATTGGTATTGCTGATGGTGCCGTCAGCAAAGACATTAAGAACAAAAGCCCTTCTGGGCATATCGGACTTGTTTTCATACGAACCGTGCAATAGCAAAGGATGATGGAACGTCGCATGGCCGGCGTTCAACTCCACAGGAATTGGATTAAAATTACTCCGCTGCTCTTTAGAAAGACCTTCCAAAATACCGTCCATATTTCCGGCAAGTTCTGGTGCGTTCAACAACCCCCACGTATGACTTTTAGGTATGTACTGCAGACAACCGTTTTCGATAGTCGCATCATCGAGCCCGGTCCAACAGGTCAAATGTTGCATGGCAATGGTTCTGGTCCAATATGAATAGTCTTGGTGCCAGGCTACGACACCGCCATGATGGGCTGGTTTGCAAAACAATTGGTCATGCCAAAAACGAATGGGGGTATTGGCCAAAAGTTGGTGTGCGGCCATCACAAAGGCAGGGTTCCATAAGGCATCATGAAAAGCTTCGCTAATTCGCCAGTGTCCCAGCGAGTGAAACAATACCGAATCTGAATCGCTGGATTCATTGCTATGGAATTCATAAAAAAGCGAATGTGCCGGGTGTGCCGGGTTCATGAGTTCGCCCATTTCCACTTTAAGCCGTTCTATTTGATAGTCATCAAGTAATTTTACATTTGAAACGTACCCAAACTCATGAAAATGAGCTACTTGTTCATCTGTTAAACGGTAATTATCCCATTCTTCAGGGGTTTTAGGCTGGTTAAAGAGGCTTGATATCGGTTGATCGTATTTTGATAAGTCGTTCATATTTTATTTTTAGACCTATAACTCGTCGCATCCAGCAAGGTATTCATCCATGAATAGCGCTTAAATTTAAAGGAAAAATTAAACGCATTCCGCCCTTGATTATAGATAAAAAAGATACGAAGAAAAACATCACCCATCTAGAACTAAAATGTACTGTTCGGTGGGCCATTAAATTGTTCCATTTACCGAATATCCATACTATTCTGAACTGTACATCGTTAGGTATTGCTTAACCAATAATTCTTACGTATGGAAAATCAACCGATCATGCATCCGCAAATGGTGAGTCAATTAACCGATGAAGCACGGGTAGCGTTTTACAAACGAACCTATTCCCATTTGGCCGGAGCGGTATTAGTATTCATTTTAGTGGAAACGCTTTTCTTTCAAATTGACGTAGTCGTCATTTTCGCCCTCTCCCTAACCGGCGGTATTAGCTGGTTGCTTCTGCTGGGAGGTTTTATGCTGATAACGAACTATGCCGAAAAAATGGCGCTAAAAAGCGATAATGTGAATATGCACTATGCAGGTCTCCTATTATATGTGGTAGCGGAGGCTTTCATTTTCATCCCCTTGATCTTTATGGCAATCATGGTTTCAGGAGAAGGAGCCTATGACATTTTAAACCAGGCAGCGATTTTAACCCTGTCACTATTTACAGGTCTTTCAGCCATTGTTTTTATTACCAAGAAGGACTTTTCATTTTTAAAGGCAGGTTTGGCCGTCGGGTTCGCAATCGCTTTGGGATTGATCATCGCAGGAACCCTATTCGGTTTTAATCTTGGTTTATGGTTTAGCGTCGGAATGGTGGTTTTGGCCTCAGGATCTATACTCTACCAGACCTCAAATATGGTGCACAAGTATAGCGCCAACCAGCATGTTGCTGCCTCACTGGGCTTATTCGCTTCACTGATGTTATTGTTCTGGTACATTTTAAGCATTCTTTCAAGGGATTAGGAACCTTAATTGGCATTGTTGCACAATCGAGAATTAAGAGCTCCACAGCTTATCTCGCGATTATTTTTATTGCCAAACGTAGACCTACTAAGTGTGTCGAAAGGTGGGTTATTTGAAAAGGATGTACTAGTCATTTTACTCCATACAGTAGACTATTCCACGCTATTATCGATGCTTTACCCTCCGTAGTAGCGTATTTTTCATTTTAAAAGGTGATGTAACCGAACGAATAAAAAAAATAAAATCTACGATCGTATAAAGTCTAGATAGCCGGTAGGCCTAAGCTATTATAGTGTTACAGTCTTGATGCTGATTTCTTGGCTTTGGCCAGAGGCTGTTTATTAACATATTGGAATATACGGTGTTCCCGTGATTTAGTAGAAATCATGCATGGCTACCGACGGTCGGATTGACATTGATTTTTAGTGATGTTACATGTACCTACAGTTGGTAAACTACCTTGCGGAATCATGGGAAACACTGTGGGGATGCATTCTATTCAAGTACATTCAATTTCAAAATTATAGCAATATCCTTATCCATTGAAATATGCATTTTATACTGAAATTATATAGGTTGACCAAAAGCTGCGGGAAATGCCAAGGGTATCAGTAGAATAATTTTGAAACGGATGAATGGCGCATGGGAAATCAATGCGGTTTCTTATTGTTGAACCTAATTTATAGGCAAGATTTGATTATTTTTGAGAAATTTTGAAGTAAAACGATAATGAAAAAAACAGCATTGATGTTGGCCGCCCTGGCCATGGCTTGCAACTCTTCTCAAAAAACGATTTCTGAAAATACGGTACAGAACGTGGCCGAAACCATATCGGAAACAACCTATGCGGAGTCGATTACAGAGGCAGAATTAAAAGAACATTTATATACCTACGCTTCAGATGAATTCGAAGGAAGGGAGACCGGCGAACCTGGACAAAAAATGGCCATTGCCTATCTGAAGGCAGAATACGAAAAATTAGGAATCCCCGCCGCCAAGACCGATGGTAACTATTTTCAAGAGGTACCTCTTGAAATCAGCAAATTACCAACGGGCACATTGACCTTAAAAGGAACGGACTATGTTATCGGGGAGCATATTTTGACCTTCAGTGCAGCGAATGCAGTTGTTGATGAATTGGTATACATTGGATATGGAATCGAGGATGATGCGTATACGGATTATTCCAATTTAGATGTCAAAGGTAAATTGGTACTTCTTAAGGCAGGGGAACCCAAAAATGCCGATGGCACCTATTCTATTTCCGGTACCACGGAACCCTCTATATGGAGTAATATGTCAGAATCATTGACAAAACGCGTTCAAATTGCGGTAGATAAAGGCGCTACCGGGGTTCTATATTACGATACCGATAATTTTAGCAGGTTCAAAAGAAGATATGAATCCATGAAAACCAATGATGATGGTAGAATGGAATTGGTAAATGACGAAGCGCCAGATTTCAACACTTTTTTTATAGACCAAGAATTGGCAAATGCCTTTCACCCAGCCATCGATAAAGATGCAACCGCAAACGTTATAAATGAAAAGGTAGCCCTCGCCTTTGAAAGTTCAAATGATAAAATTTCTTCGGAAAATGTGGTGGCCTTCATCAAAGGTGCTGAAAAGCCGGACGAATATTTGGTCATCTCATCACATCTTGATCATATTGGTATTTCGGGAGACGGTCAAATCAACAACGGAGCGGATGATGATGGTTCTGGAACTGTTGCATTGCTCGAAATTGCGGAAGCATTCAAACTAGCGGCTGATGCCGGCAATGGCCCTAAGCGATCTGTAGTGTTCCTGCACGTGACCGGTGAGGAAAAAGGTCTTTTGGGCTCGCAATACTACACGGATATTGATCCCATTTTCCCCCTTGCAAAGACCGTTGCCAACCTCAATATCGATATGATCGGTAGAATTGACCCAAATCGTGAAGGAGGCCGCAATTATATCTATCTCATTGGTTCCGATAAATTGAGTACAGAACTCCACGAACTTTCAGAAAACGTAAATGCCAAATACGCAAATCTAGAATTGGATTATACCTATAACGATGAGAATGACCCGAACAGGTTTTACTATCGGAGTGACCACTACAATTTTGCAAAAAATAATATTCCTATTATTTTCTATTTTAATGGTACCCATGATGACTACCATCGACCAAGCGATACTCCCGATAAAATCAACTATGATCTTTTGGAGAACCGGGCGCGCTTGATTTTTTATACCGCTTGGGAAATAGCGAACAAAGACACGCGCATAGTCGCGGATAAAGCTTCTAAATAAAGGTTTCACACCTGTTTAAAAGAGGCTGTCTAATAAGACATGTCATAAACCTTGTGCAACAGTAGAGTCTTGAACCGTTTTGGAACGTACATGCTTCTTGATACCTGCCCGTTCCGCAGGCGGGCAACTTTTTCTCCCGAAACGGTCTTAAAAGCGGCTCGAAGTGATAGTATTTTTCGCTCACCTCCCTCGGTTAGTTCGAGTAAAGAGTTGAAAGAGGCTTTGTATCGAGAACAACCTCAGACACGTCTGGTTCTCGATGGTTCTGCTGCGCTTAGCCGAAGTACAAATGTTCTTATGCTTCGAAAATCCACTCGAAGTTACCTTTCGTTTTCTCTCCTTATTTTTCTGTCACATCGAGCGGAGTCGGGACGCACTCTACAGCTAGATATTGAAATTCTCGATGAAGGCATGTTTTGAGAATAGTAGAAAGACTCGAATTAATAGCAGTACACTCTTTTTAGACACCTTCCCTTTTTGCCTCATACCCTAGAAGAAAACCACGATGTCAATCATAGATCTTTCCAACGTACGGTTCTAAAAATCAATATAGTATCGTGTGGCTTATACAGATGGGAATAAGCAAATGTTTGATGCCATTTTTAATCAACATGCCTGTAAATCAAAAAAGTCTCGGAACATCATGTCCAAGACTTTTCTTTTGCTTTTAGGGTGGAAGACCGGGTTCGAACCGGCGACCCTCGGTACCACAAACCGATGCTCTAACCAGCTGAGCTACAACCACCATTTGTAAGCGAGTGCAAATGTAATTTTTTTAAGTATTCTGAACAAATAATTCATCATTTTTGAAGCATTATTTGAACATTACATTGAAACGTATTTGTTTTCTATTTTGGTGAGTATAAATTCATTCCAAAAACTTGAGTTTTTAGTGTTAACTACAGAGGTGAACAGAAGTCATTTATACTAGCAATTTCGTTCCTATGAGACAGTTGTCCGGTTGTGAAAAACCCTTCTATGTCTAAGTTCAAGTCAAGTATTTCTTTTATGCAAAAAAAACAGCTTGCCTGCCACAAGAAGGTGTACTGTAATCAGCGAACGGATCGTTGATTATAAAACCCTTCATAAATGAAAGGATTTAGGGTAGGAATGAATTTCAGCATGATCGGTACTGTGTATATTGCTATGCTGTTTACATAGTTATATCGCACAGGCTACGGCATTTCAAATGCATCTTGTCCCATGGTATCGTTTCTGCTAATACTTGTATTCATAATTTCATTTTTACCGATGAACTACATTATTTCATCGCTGAAACACACATTTATTCGCGTTTCACAACATTTATTACGCCCATAGCATCTTGTATCCTATTTTTAGTGAAGAATTATCTCTTAACCTTATGAAGCTTAAGACATTAAGAATGTTTTATACGCACGCCACTAAAAAATGGGGCATGCTCCTGTTTATAGCATGTATAGGCAGTCTTCATGGTTCTTATGGACAAGTTTCTAAAAAAGATAGCATCCTTAAGGTAATAGAGACCAAGAAGTCTTCTTCAGATTTCAGCGCACAAGACACTGTGTATATTAACAGCTTAATTCAACTAGCCTTCCAGTACCGTTATCGTAATCTCGATAGCTTGTTGCTATTAAGTAAGGAAAGTTTGCAATTGAGCAAGAAGGCATCCTTTACAAAGGGACAAATAGAATCCTATAGAAATATAGGTAGTTTTCATTCCGATAAAGGTATTGTGGACAAGGCCATCGTCAATTTTGAAAAAGCCTATGAACTCTCAGATGAAATCCAAGACCTTCAACTTAAAGTAAAATCACTGAATGATTTAGCGACCGAATATAGCTTTCAAGGAAATTACGCTATGGCCCTAAAAGGGTATTTACATGCTTTGGAAATCGCCGAAAAAATAGACTTTAAAAATTTACTGTCCATTATCAACGAAAATATAGCCAATCTCTACCTCTCCCAAAAGGATTATTCGCAAGCCATGGTCTTTTTCAAAAAGGTGAAAGCCATAAACGAAGAAATCGGAAACCCTATATATGTCGCTGAGACTTTGAGCAATATGGCCTCGGCTTACGCCGATATGAACGAACTGGAATACGCCATGTTCAACATTAACCTTAGCATAGCTACATTCGAAAAAGAAAAAATCAAGGAATGGTTGGCATTCTGTTATGAAGTAAAAGGTAAAATTTATTTAAAGAGCGGTAAAAATAAGTGGGCCTTATATTGGTACAAACAAAGCGAACTTTTACATAATGATATAGACGATGATCGTGGAAAGATCGGTTTGGTCAACGGTATGGCAGAAGCGTATTGTAATCAAAAGGAAGATGGTCTTGCAGAGCAATATGCTATGGAAGCCTTTAATCTTTCTAAAAAGATCGGGTACCGCATCGGTATCAAAGAAAGCACCAATCTGTTATTTAAAATAAACAAGAAAAACAAAAATTATACCTCTGCCCTATGGTACCACGAAATTTTTCAGGTAACCTCCGAATCGTTGGCAAGAACGGATAACGAGAAATCGCTGAACATGCTCAAGACGAAGATGGAATATGACCGGCAGAAAGAAGAATTGGTATTAGAGAACAAAAAAGCATTGGCAGAGCAAAAGGTATATCTATATGTATTCCTGGTTATTTTGATTATCTTTTTAATCATCGGTTATATCATTCGAAGAAATGGACAGATTCAGAAAACATTAAACCTAGAATTATTGTCCAAAAAACGTGATCTGGAGGAAAATCAGGCGTATCTGAACGAGCTCAACCAAACCAAAAATAAATTATTCTCTATCATCGGACATGATTTAAGGGGGCCGATCGGAGCGTTTCAGGGCCTTTTACAATTATTCAAGGAAGGTGAGATGACAAAAGAGGAATTCCTGAATTTTGTTCCAAAGCTAAAGGTCGACATCGATTCCATCTCCTTTACCCTCAACAACCTGTTATCATGGGGTCAAACCCAAATGAACGGCGCAATTACAAAACCCACGAATACCAATTTAAACACGATTGTTTCCGAGAACATAGCCCTGCTCTCAGAAATTGCGGATTCCAAATCAATAGAACTCATCAACGCTATTGAACCAAAATGTCAGCTTTGGTCAGATTCCAACCAAGTAGATATCATCATCAGAAATCTTTTAAGCAATGCCATAAAATTTACCCCGAACAACGGTCAAATCATAATCGGGGCCATTCAAAAAGTCAAAACTTATGAAATTTATATCAAGGATAGTGGTGTAGGAATGAGCAAGGACACGATGGATAAGATTTTTCAAAAAAACGCCAATCATACCACCTATGGTACCAATGATGAAAAAGGAACCGGTCTGGGCTTATCACTTTGCAAGGAAATGGTCGAAAAGAACCATGGAAAAATTTGGGTAAACAGCGTATTGGGCAAAGGTTCGAGTTTCTATTTCACGATACCCCGATTCACGGAAAATTACAAAAAATCGGCCTAAATCAAATGGTCCAAGGAATCTACCGCCACCATACGCTCTACCGTAAAGCCTTCCGCATACTCGGTTCCAATCAATCTACCCAAATCTTTTGCCCTATAATTCACACTTTCAATAAAGGTCTTGCTGCTAATGGGCGTTTCAGGCTCTTCACTATCGGGATCGTGAAACTGCGAACTGTACGCTAAAATAGCGTCCGTTTTTGTGGTAATGAAATTACTGATATCGACCGCAAAATCGGGAACCAAATTTTTCCATTGAATGTAATGGTACACGACCTTAGGTCTCCACTCCACTTGCTTTTCGTTTTCATGTGTAGTTGCGATACGTCGTAAGCCACTTAAAAAGCAGGCATCACTTACCAAACTGCTACCCCTACCATGGTCTATGTGGCGATCTTCCACGGCATTGCACAAAACAATCTTGGGCCTATATTTTCGAATCATCTTTATGACCTCTACTTGATGCGCTTCGTCATTGGTGAAAAATCCATCCCTAAACCTTAAATTTTCACGAACGGTTACCCCTAAAATTTTAGCGGCGGCTGCAGATTCGGTATCGCGGATGTCAGCACTTCCCCTTGTGCCCAGTTCCCCTCGGGTAAGATCAACGATACCCACTTTTTTACCAAGAGAGATTTCTTTTGCGATGGTCCCTCCTGCCCCAAGTTCCGCATCATCGGGATGAGCGCCAAAAGCTAAAATATCCAACTTCATGAACTCTTTTCTTTAATGACTAAGTGCGACCGGCACTTTTTTCCGTACGGCTTCCAATGCTTGAAGAATATCTTGCTTAAGATCTTCTATTTCTTCGATTCCAACGGAAAAGCGAATCAAACCGTCTGCGATACCTTGTTCGGCCCTTACCTCTGCGCTCATTAAGGAATGTGAAGTTTTTGTGGGAGATAGTACCGTGCTTTCCACCCCGGCCAAACTCATGGAGGATTTTATAAGTTGCAATGCCCTTTGGAATGAGGAAGAATCTAAATTCTGACTTAGTTCGAAGGATAACATTCCACCAAACCCTTTCATTTGCCTTTTGGCTACATCGTGGTCGGGATGGCTCGGTAATCCCGGATAGTACACTGTATCAATTTCTTCCAGTCCGTTCAAAAAGTGGGCCATGGCCAACGCATTTTTGTTTTGAGCCCTTACCCTGATTCCCATTGTTTTTATACTACGTTCAAGCAACCAAACGGTATAGTCGCTAAGGCTACCTCCCAGGTTTTTCGCCAATTGAAAAATACGGTCCATATGGGCAACACTAGACGCTACGGCGCCTGCGCAAATATCGGAATGTCCTCCCATATACTTCGTGGCACTATGTATCACCACGTCAATTCCAAAATCGATAGGGTTCTGGTTCACCGGGCTGGCAAAGGTGTTATCGATCAAGGTAATGATGCCGTGTTTTTTCGCAACCTTGGCCACCGCCTGTAAATCGGTGATGGTCAATAAAGGGTTCGAGGGGGTTTCTATATAAATGACCTTTGTGTTGCTTTTAATCTTTTCCTCGAAATGCTCGGCTTGCCAACCGTTGGCGAACGAGTACTCGATACCATATTTTGAAAATTCCTCGTTTACAAGGTTGTACGTACCACCATACAGGGTCTGTTGCAAGACAACATGATCACCAGCACTTAGAAAAGCCAGCAAAGCGGTACTCACGGCTGCCATTCCACTACCAAAGATCAAGGCTGCCTCTGCATGTTCCAACGCTGCTATTTTTTTGCAAAGCCCTTCTTGGTTTGGGGTATTGAAATAACGTGGGTATCGTTTTACATCAACGTCCTCATAGGCATACGAGGTGCTCATGTATAATGGGGAAATGGCTCCCTTGTGCTGGGTGTCCTCCAATTCACCAACGTGCGTACATATCGTATTCAGTCCTTTTTTATGCTTTTCCATCTACTAAAATTTGGAAAGGAAAGGTACAAAAATAGCGTTGGAATCTAAATCATTTTTAAGTTTGATACATGCAATGTTATAATTTGGTTAATTTTAGTAATATACACCTATCCAAAATCGCATGAAATTATATTCCTTGGCGCTGCTTATGGGTCTGTTCCTACTACTTTCCTGTAAAAATCAAAAACCCATTACCACAGGTTATCAAGGCCAAGGCAAAAGTGAAGTCGTGTCTACCCTTTCTAAACCCATACAAAAACAATGGAAAGGAATATGGTCGTTCGAAAATGAGGGTACCTATTTTAGTAATGAGTTTGAAAGCGGCAGGTTAAATGGCATCGTTAGCGATGGTAAGAACCATTACACCGCATTGATCACGGCAGAGAATACGCCGATAAATGTGAGCCCTTGGTATGCCTTTAAGGTATGGTCGAAAACGCCTAAAACAATTACCGTTAAAATGACCTATCAAGATTCACGAAGTCGTTATTATCCAAAAATAAGTTCGGATGGTGCCCATTTTAAACCGCTAGATAGTAGCGATGTGCGTGCAATCAACCCTGGGGTAGGAGCATTTGGCATTAATGCTGCGCCGGAGTGTATAGAAATGGATTTGCGTATTTCCGATACGCCGACCTTTGTCACGGCGCAAGAACTATATGGCTCCACTAGGGTGAAAAAATGGATAGATTCCCTTTCGGACAAATCGTTCGTAAGTACGCATGAAATCGGAAAAAGTCGAGAGCTCAGGGCAATGCACCTTATGGAAATCAGCACCGAGGCCCATAAGAAAGCGGTGATGGTCATCTCAAGACAACACCCGCCAGAAGTAACCGGGTTTTTGGCCATGAAATCGTTTGTCGAAACCTTAGCCGGTGATTCAGAAAAGGCGCAACAATTCAGGGACCATTTCGATGTTTTTGTCGTGCCGCTGATGAATCCTGATGGCGTGGATAACGGCCATTGGCGCCACAATATGGGCGGTATCGATTTGAACAGGGACTGGCAAGAATTTAACCAGCCCGAGACGAAAAGCGTCAGCGATTTTTTACTAAAGAAAGAAGCTGAGGGATATGCGTTCGTTTTTGGAGCCGACTTCCACTCGACCTGGGATGATATTTATTACCCTATCGATTCTACCGTTACCGGTCAAAAAGGGGCCATCGTATTTGATTGGATACGCAATATCACCAAGCGTTTGCCGCAAAAACAAACGAACATTAAACCATCTGCGGACATTACCCCCACAATGGTCTCCCGTAACTATTTCTACGTACGCCATAAAATGCCAGCAATCGTCTTTGAACTAGGTGACGACACCCCAAGGGACTTCTTAAGGCTTAAAGGGCAAGTGGCTGCCGAAGAATTAATGGACCTGTTGATGAAAGATTGATTTTATTTGGCGTAGTGGATTCTGTAACGCCAAAAACTCAAACCACCCAGAAGCACTACCCCTGCAACGATATACCAAATCAGCATCGGAGTGATGACCTGTGCTCCACTGGCATAACTATGTAAACCTACCAAGTAGAAATTTACTCCGAAATAGGTCATCATAATACTCCCGAAGGCTGCAACGCTCATGAAATTGAAGGTCCATTTACCCCTCAACCCAGGAACCAGTCTGGTGTGGATGACAAAAGCATAGATCATGATAGAAACGAGCGCCCAAGTTTCCTTGGGGTCCCAACCCCAGTAACGTCCCCAACTCTCATTGGCCCATTGTCCTCCTAAAAAGTTGCCAATGGTAAGCATGATCAGCCCCACGGTCAAGGCCAATTCGTTAATGATGGTCAATTCCTTCAAATTGATTTCCATTCTTGCCTTATTCTTCTTCGTGGTCAATAAAATAAGTACAAGGCAGACCACACCCAATATCATACCGACGGTTAAAGGTCCATAACTCCCCACAATCACGGCGACGTGGATCATTAGCCAATAACTGTCCAGTACAGGCTGTAAATTTGCGATGGAGGGATCTACCCAACTTTGGTGGGCAATCCATAAAAGCATTGCGGTCACGAATGCGGTCGCGGCAATGGTCATGTCGTTTTTTCTTCCAAATGCGAGACCTATGGCCATCGTGGCCCAAGAAACATATAAAATGCTTTCATACGAATCGGTCCATGGTGCATGACCCGAAATATACCATCTAAGGATCAAGCCTGCGGTATGCCACATAAATAAAAGGATGATGGATCCCTTGAAAAAATAAATGGCCGCCCGCCAAATTGAACGGTCCTTAAAAATTTGAAATACAAGGATTAAGAACATCAAGACGCCTACCAGCGCGTAATATTGATATAGTCGGTTAAATATATTCAACCGGTTGTAGATTACCTCGGTTTCTATTTTTTGGTCAGAAGGAAGAATTTCACCACCGTGATTGATTTGATTTTGTTCGAAGGCGGCCAACAATTTATCCGCTTCGGTATAATCGCCGGTTTGTTGTGCTTTCCCCAAAGTCATCAGGTAATAGGGCATTGCATTCTTTACAAAGTTGGAATACAGGGAGTCCCTTATCTGATACTGCCCTCCCCTATACTCTACGGCAGAAATCCATTTATTATTTTCATCGTCGAGCAAGGGGAAAATTTTGACAATGTCCTGCCCTAATGCCTGGTTCAATAAACTCAATCGAATGTTGGCGTCCTTATAATCTTGTTGAAATTTATTAGGATTTGTGGTCGCGGTCGCCTCCCGTAAAAAAGGCTCTAGTTTGTATTCTCCTTTTTCATTGAAAAAATCCGTCGCTTTTACATATTGCTTACCCGGCTCTACGCCAATTATTTTTCGAATACTATCGTTCTGCCCTTTTTTATCCAAAGCGATAAATTCCGTATTGTACCAAACCGCTGGGTTCATCATCATGGAAAGCAGAATCTGGTCCGAATCATATCCTAGGTAGCTATCCTTCAGACTTAATTTTCGAAGTAATTCCGAAGAAAAGGTGTTGATGGGTTTCATTCGCCCGCCCTCATCCTGTATAACCAATTTCCCGAATTTATCGGCATGTTCCTTACTCACTATACTTGCGGCCAGCAAAGAATCTATTTGTGCCCTGGTCGGGGCAGCGCTATGGTCGTGGCCGTCATTGACACTATGGGCCTCCTGCGTAAATCCAGAAAAGGAAAGCGCAAACAGCAGGGTAGCGGTCGCCATCATCTTTTTCTTTTTCCCTTTTAGCTTTTCTAGGGAAGAGGCTAAGTCCTTGAACCGTGTTTTTCCAAAAAACATAATGCCCATTAAACCGAGGTAAAGCAAAAAATAACCAATGTACGTTATCCAAGTCCCCCAAAAATCGTGATTTACGGATAAGACCGTTCCTTTTTCGTCGGGTGAGAAACTAGATTGGAAGAACCGATAGCCTTCATGGTCCAGCACATGGTTCATAAAAATATCATAATCGAAGGGCCGTTCATCCTCAACGGTTACCTTACTCATAAAAGACGCATATCCTTTTTCGGTACCGGGATATTTTTCGGCGATAAAATCGTTCAACTTCATTCCAAAAGGCAATTCGTATACCTTTGAACCATACCGGGCCATGAAGTCGAGACCGCCCACGGTTACCGTTTCGCTAAAATCAGTCGCACCCTTTCCGCCTAATAACGTTAAATTTCGACTTTCCCCGTTGGCGCTGATGGTCACGGTCATTGCGTTAAAGTCATCTTTTGTTTTTTCTGCTTCTGGGATTTCAACAACGCCGTAGGAACCTTGGATAACTGAATCTGGAATTACAAATTGCATGCCCGCGGTGTTGTAAAGTGAACGCAATTGTAAATTTTGCAAACTATCTTTTACCAAGGTGCCTTGAAACTGGTCTGCCATGCGCATAAAGCTGCCTTCGAAGGGTGCCTCGATTTCATACACGTCACCAGTTGTAAAGATATTGATGGCTCCATCGGTTTTATTGTTGAGCGCAAAGAGTACATTATGGATATTGGCCACTTTGCCGTTCTCTAGATAGTGCTCGTGGCGCTGACCATCACCGGCCTCCACAACTTTCAAATAAAACTCCCCGTTTTCATCCGGCAATAGTCCTTCTTTCGCCCCATCGATAAAATCAACGTACGAAACGGTGAATTCTTCTCCGTTGAAATCGGCATTCCATGGCAGGTTCGATTTAATGGCCTCTGGCGTAACGATCAACTTATCCTCCAACACCTTACGGCGTGGTTCTCCATTGATTTTACCATCGACATTAACGGTCAAAAACGTTTTATCGGAATAAAATACGGTTTCGGTTTCACCTTCGCGGATGGGCATCATGCCTTCAAAACTAATATACCGCGTTACGAATGCCCCAATGATGATCAAGATCCAAGAAAGGTGCAACATGAGTACGGGCCATTTCTCCCATCGCAAAAGACGGTATCTGAAAATATTGCCCGTAAAATTAATGACAAAGAACACCATAATGACCTCGAACCACAACGCGTTGTAAATCCAAATGCGCGCAGTATCCGTACTGTACCAACTTTCTATGAAGGTCCCGAACGCCATTGCGGTTGCAAATGCGATAAATAATACGGCCATTAAACGGGTAGAAAAAAAGATTTTTTTGAACAATTCCGACATAAAAAAAGGCATTGATTTTCAAGATGCAAAAATACGTCCTTTTCGGCATTTTTATCTTCGAATACAGGCTTTAAAAGTTAAACAATTCTGTTAATCTTTATATAAGATAAGCCATGATAATCTTTGTATTTTTGCAGAATGATATCGGTCGTTTTACTTGGCACTGGAAATGTTTCCCAAAATCTCTATAGCGCATTCTCTGGCGCCAAAGGGGTCGAGGTCGAACAAGTTGTCGGTAGGTCGGCACAGCTCCCCGATTTTATTGGGGATACGACGAACTACACCAACGATTTTAACAAGATCCTAGCGGCGGACGTGTATATCATAGCCGTATCGGATAACGCAATTTCGGAAGTTTCCTTAGCTTTAAAAAAGGGTGATGGTATTGTCGTTCATACGTCGGGTGCTACTTCCATGGAAATCTTAAGCTCCCATCAGAATAGGGGCGTATTTTACCCCTTACAGACCTTTACGAAGGGTAAAATGTTATCGTTCGAAACCATTCCTATCTGCATAGAGGCCAGTGCCGATAATCACCTTCAACAACTGGAGCATTTAGGTAAAACGATTAGCAACAACGTTTTAGAAATCAACTCGGAAAAGAGAAATAGTTTACACGTGTCTGCGGTATTTGCCAATAACTTTACCAATTACCTATATGCGTTGGCGGAAGAAATTTGTGTAGCACAAAATCTCGATTTTAGCATATTGAAGCCCTTAATCAACGAAACGGCCGCAAAAATAGCGTCTATGTCTCCGAAAAAAGCCCAAACCGGCCCTGCAAAGCGAGGTGATTTAGAGACGGTTCATTCACATTTACAGACCATAACAGACAAACATCAAAGGGAAATTTACATCCTACTAAGCAATGCGATTAAAGAACAACATGGAAAAGAGTTATAAGGAAAGCCTTAAAGAGGTCAGCACATTTGTGTTCGACGTAGACGGCGTATTTACGGATGGAAGCCTATTGGTAACCACCGAGGGAGAAATGCTTCGTAAAATGAACGTGAAAGACGGTTATGCCTTAAAGGCGGCGCTTACGAAAGGATATAACGTGTGCATTATCACCGGGGGCACGAACGAAGGAGTGCGTGTACGTTTGAAAGCACTTGGGGTAACCGATATTTATATGGGCGCCCATTACAAAATAGATGCGTTAGAGGAATATTTGGACATCTATCAGATAGACCCGAAAAACGTTCTGTACATGGGCGATGATACTCCCGATATCCCCCCTATGAAAAAAGTAGGTTTGCCGACTTGCCCACACAATGCCGTTGCCGAAGTGAAGGCTGTCTGCCAATATATCTCCCATATCAATGGGGGCCAAGGCTGTGTACGCGATGTAATAGAACAGGTGTTAAAGGTTCGAGGGGATTGGATGACCCAGTATAGTTCCGCTAACGATTGAGCATGTTAAACGAAAAATTAAAAAACGTTACCATAATTCTAGGTTCCGGTTCGCCAAGAAGGCAACAGTTTTTGACGGAGATGGGCATTGCCTTTGAGGTACGGTTAAAACCGGTGGAGGAAGTATACCCGAACTCATTACGGGCGGAAGAAATTTCAGATTTCCTCAGCATCTTAAAAGCGGAATCCTTCAAAAAAAAATTGAAGGACACCGAAATTCTGATTACTTCCGATACGGTGGTATGGCATAACGGCAAATCATTGGCGAAGGCAAAAAATAGTGAAGAGGCCGAAGCAATGCTGAACACCCTTTCAAATGGTTGGCATGATGTGATTACCTCGGTCTGTTTTACCACTACCAAAAGTCAAATAGTAAAACATGCCATAACTTCGGTCAATTTTAAAAAGATTTCAAAGGAAGAAATCAGTTACTACATCCAAAATTTTCAACCCTATGATAAAGCAGGAGCCTATGGCATTCAAGAATGGCTAGGTTTAATCGCTATTTCAGAAATTAAGGGCTCGTATACCAATGTTGTAGGATTACCCACCCAATTGGTTTATGAAACCTTGCTGGATATGAGCACATCGTTCAATTTAGATATCTTTGAAAAAAAATAAGATTATGAAATATTACAGAATTTGTACGCTAGGGACCCTGACCTTTCTATTAATGGTAGGGTTGACCTCTTGTAAGGACGCCAATGTTCAAAAAGATGGGAATTTGGCGATCAATGAGGTTTCCCAAACTACGGACACCCCTAAAAGACAACTTTCCACCTCTTTCAAGGAGTACTGGTATGCAGGCAATGCAGAAATTAGTTCCTACACCTTGGAACAAGGGAGGTATGGGGAATTAAGGGAGGGTGCTGCGGTATTGATTTACGTGACCGAACCTTTCTTGCCCGAAGTACAAGTGAAGGCTGATCAAGGTGATTCCAATTCGATACCGGTCTTAAAATTGAACGCAACAAAAAATTATTTGACGGGCATATACCCTTACTCTATCATGACGAGCAGTTTTTATCCCGTTCACGACCATCAACATGCTTTAAAAGTTGCATTTTCTGCGCAGGAATGGTGTGGACAAGTGTACGCGCAACTCAATAATCGAAACGACTTTGAAATAAAGTCACATTCCTACTTCGAATCGGAGGCAGACCAAGAAGTACATATAAACAAGACCATCCTTGAAAATGAAATTTGGAACAAAATCCGTATCCATCCCGACGGCTTACCCGTGGGCAAGTTGAGTATCATCCCTTCTATGGAATTCATAAGATTGTCCCATAAAGAATTAAAGGCGTATGCTGCAACAGCGTCAAAAAGTTCGAACGAGACCACCACCACCTACACCATTTCATATCCTGAATTGGAACGGGAATTGGCTATCCAATTCTCGAATGCATTCCCATATACCATAGAAGGTTGGACCGATTCGTTCAAAGGGGGTTTTGGACAGAATGCAAAAATGATGACTTCTACGGCTACGTTAAAGAAAAGGATTAAAACCCCATATTGGCAACAGAATTCCAATAAGGATTTATATTTGCGCGACAGTTTAGGATTATAGCCAATGAAAAATTTTATTGCGAATCACCACAATGAGCTTATTTACAGCCTTGTCGTTTTTATCGTTATTCTTGTTTTAAAATTTCTTTTTACCACGGCAGTACGAAAGGTCAGTCGCATTAGCGAGTTTAACCCTGTACGTACGAACCTGATCATCAAATATTTAAATTTCGCCCTGACCCTTGTGTCCATCACGGCATTGACCATCATCTGGAGTGTCAACTTCAAGGATTTGGGGGTGCTATTGTCCTCGGTTTTTGCGGTGATCGGTGTGGCGTTGTTCGCGCAGTGGTCCATTCTTAGCAATATTACAGCGGGAGTCATCATTTTCTTTTCATTTCCCTTTAAAATCGGAAATACCATACGAATTTTGGACAAAGAATTAACGGATCCCGCATCATCGGAAATCGAAGTCCTCATTATTGAGGATATTCGTGCGTTTCACCTACATCTCAGAAGAAGTAATGGCGAGATTTTGACCTATCCCAACAACCTGGTCTTACAAAAAGGCGTTGTTTTGATATCTACCTACAAAGCGGAGGAAACGCTTACCCCGTAAAAATTCGGTCTGTTAAAGATGTTCTAAAAGGCGGCCTGTGGTGCCTATTCTTATTATATTTGGGTGTACTGCCTAAACCAAACAATCATGCGCCATTACCAAGCACTTACAGTATGCTGCCTTGTACTCTTCGGTACGCTACATGCCCAAGTCCCTAAAAAAAGTTCTGCCTCAGATATTTATCACTCCATAGAAAAACTTAATTTCCTAGGTACAGCCCTTTATATTGCGGCGCATCCCGACGACGAGAATACCCGTTTAATTTCATATCTATCCAATAATTTAAACGCGAAAACCGCCTATTTATCATTGACAAGAGGTGATGGGGGCCAAAACTTGATCGGCCCCGAATTAAGGGAACTATTAGGGGTACTTCGCACCCAAGAGTTATTGGCCGCACGGCGTGTCGATGGTGGGGAACAGTATTTTACAAGGGCCAATGACTTCGGATATTCAAAACACCCCGACGAGACCCTCGATATTTGGAATAAAGAGGCTATTTTGGGGGATGTAGTACGTACCATTCGCACCCTTAAACCCGATATCATCATTAACCGCTTCGATCATAGAACACCGGGCAGTACACATGGGCATCATACTTCTTCCGCACTATTGAGTGTAGAAGCTTTTGAGCTTGCCAATGACCCGAATGCGTATGCCGAACAATTGAAACGCACGGAAACCTGGCAGCCCAAACGATTATTCTTCAATACATCGTGGTGGTTTTATGGTAGCGAGGAAAAATTTGCCGCTGCCGATAAAACCAACCTGCTGAGTATGGATATTGGGGTGTACTACCCGATGTTGGGAATGTCCAATAACGAAATCGCTTCTTTGGCAAGCAGTCAGCACCTGTGCCAAGGTTTCGGTCGTTTAAGTACCCGTGGCACCGAGGATGAGTATATAGAATTACTGAAGGGTGATTTGCCAGACGATAAACAAAATCCGTTTGACGGTATCGATACAAGTTGGTCACGCATTGAGGGTGGAAAAGCTATCGGCGATATCCTATATGCCATTGAAAAGAATTTTAATTTTAAAGATCCTACCAGCCATTTGCCGGAGTTTTTAAAAGCTTACCAATTATTACAAAAAACGAAGGATGAACATTGGAAGCAACTAAAGACGGAAGAATTGACGGATATCATTACCGCCATTTCGGGCCTATATTTAGAAGCGACCACAGAAATGGCAACTGCGAATGCGGGGCAAACCGTAACCCTTCAAATTGAAGCTTTGAACAGAAGTAAGGGAACAGTATCCTTAAAATCCATTTTCATTAATGATGTTAAAACGGCAACCGAATCCATAGCC
>JBARCC010000082.1:0-3398 GCA_049793635.1 Maribacter sp.
ACTATGACATGCTTTCCTCGGCCGGCTGGGTAGGAAAGGCCATCAAGGATGCGGCATCCATATTACTGATTACAGGTGCTGGGGGTATTTTTGGTAAAATATTGCAAAATTCGGGGATTGCCGAGACCCTTGGACAATTATTGACGGTCTATAATATCGGGATCTTTCTTCCTTTTGTATTGGCTGCCGCACTTAAAACGGCACAAGGCTCCTCTACGGTTGCGCTTGTAACGACCGCTTCCATTATCATGCCCATGATGCCAGCCCTTGGTTTCGACACCGATATTCAAAAAGCGTTAGTAGTCATTATTATCGGGGCAGGTTCGGCTGTGATTTCGCACGCTAACGATAGTTTTTTTTGGGTGGTAACACAAATGAGTGGAATGAACGTGAAAACGGGCTATCGACTTTTTGGTTTGGGAACGGGCATTTTAGGAGTAACGGGGGCGTTGGCAGTATACGTCTGTTCACTACTTTTTGTGTAAGCAGACGTTATCAATAATCCGGTTTACCTCTATTCGCTTTTTTCAAAGAAGCCAATTTCTTACCGCGTAATCTTTTCTCGATGGAGGAACGGGTAGGTCTACTTGGTCTTCTTTTCTTGGGTATTATAAGTGCATTTTCCAGCAGCTTTAAAAGGCGCTTGATGATCAATTCCTTATTCTTATGTTGACTTCTAGTTTCATCACATTGTAACACGAGTACACCTTCTTTGGTCAATTTACGTTCCAATTTAAGTTGGATACGTTTCTGTTCCCTTTCATTTAGGGCGTTAGATGTCCTTAAGTTAAAAGCCAGTTCTACTTTAGAAGAAACTTTGTTGGCATGCTGACCTCCAGGGCCACTGCTTCTAATGGCCTTGAATTGTAACTCCGTAAGTAGCTGATCTTTGTTCAAAATAGGATTTTAAACAAAAGTAAGGAAAACAAAAAAAGGTAGAAAAATGAAAATGAGCCCCTTACATATCTTTGATTGGCGGGTAGATACCTTCCAAAGAAAAAGGCCTAGACCGCGCGAAAGCGAAAACTAGACCTTGGGACCCACATTTGATGTAAGCTTAAATTTCTACAAAACAGGCCATAGCATGAGTGTAAACACTACAACGGCCAATATTAAATGTACTCTTCTCATCACGAAATAATTATAAATTCAGAACACTAACGATGTGCAGTGGAAAATAGTCTGTTTCGGCATGGTGTTTTCGGTAAAGTGCTAAGTAAAACGTTTTAAGGTAATGGATTCGATTGCTGGGCCGAGGCTTCCTGAATGCGTTGATTGATGGTCTCGATGGCGACGTTCAAAAAAACTTCTTTTCCTTTTGGGAACAATCGTTCGGCATTGAAAAACACCGTCTCGTTTTCTGGCCCAATGCTTTTCGTTAGGTAATGGCTCCCCATAGGGTAGGCTTTTTCTACGGTTACAGGTAATCCTGATGAGGGGGAGACCCTGAACTCATGCGCATAGACAATGATTTTTCTTTTGGTATTTGCATAGGTTTTAAGAACGTCTATCGATATCATACTGGCCTCACCAAATAGTGATGCCACGTACAACGTTTTTGGATTTTGGTAAAGCTCCATAGGCCTGGCGCTAGCGATGATACGCAGATCACGAAGTACCACGGCCCGGTCTGCAAAAGGGAGCACATCGTTGACATCATGTGTAGCTACGAGCGTGGTAATAGCGTTTTCTCTCAAATAATTGAAGATATTTCGACGAAGACTGTTCTTCAGAAAGTTGTCGATATGCCCGAAAGGCTCGTCCAACAGCAAAACCTCAGGTTTTTGGGCCAGCACTCTGGCCAGTGCAACGCGCTGTTGCTGACCGCCGCTCAACAGCTTTACTTTTTTATCGGCAACCTCGGTGAGCTCTATCATTTCAAGTAACTCTTGCGTTCTTTCCTTCAATTCCTCGGGGTAAAAGACAGAGAGGTACTGGCTAACATTGTCGGCGACCGAAAGAAAGGGCATCAAGTCGAAATCTTGTGATAGGTATTTCATGCACTTGGCACCAGGCACAAGATTAAAGGCGGGGCCAAGAATAGGTTCATCCTCCCAAAAGACCTTGCCTTCTTCCAAATCCAGCAATCCATAAATGATTTTTAGCAATGTACTTTTTCCACATCCACTTTCTCCGACGATGGCGATTTGTTCCCCACGTTGAATACGAAGGTTGATGTTATCTAACACCTGAAGTTTCCCATACGAAAAGGATACGTTTTCTACTCGTAGCATGATGATGTTTCAACGGTTATTTTGTTCATTTTTTAGTCATAAGAGGTGAACATTATTTTCACATCGTAACGAAATAATTATATTAGCGTTATGTTAAAGTTAATCAAAAGAAGCTTTTACTCGCCCCAGGCTTATGGTTTGATAAGGGTACTGTTGCTGTTAGATGTGTGTTTCATAGCAATTCACATTTTGGTGTTCTTCTTGTACTACATTGGACAGATCGATGATTATCGAAATTATAATTTCCTTGATGTAACCAACGATGGAAGTTTGGCAGAGTTTTTTCAATATCTAAAGTATTTCTTCGTCTTGATTATGCTTGTTCATTTAGTGTATTCTAAAAAACGGTATCCTTACATTTCTTGGTTTTTACTTTTTGCATTTTTTTTGCTTGATGATTCGTTAAGCCTTCATGAAACGTTTGGAGAAGTATTAGTGGATGCATTTAATTTTCAACCGATGTTTGGTCTACGAGATTTGGATTTTGGGGAATTAACGTTCATCTTATCTGTAGGTTTGATTTTGCTTTCCGGATTAATAATAGCTCTCATAAAGGGAGATTCGGTTTTCAGAAAAAGAACAATCGACTTGCTACTGTTACTATTGTTTTTTACATATTTTGGAGTCGGTTTTGATATGTTGCATGTATTTTTGGGGGAAAATCCAAGAGTGGCTTTCATTATCGGAATCATAGAAGATGGTGGTGAAATGGTTACCATGTCGGTCATGGTGTGGTACATCTTATATTTTTTAAGCTCCCAAGACGACGATAGAAATTATTTGTTCCGATTATTGGTTCCCGAGCAAAGTATACAAAAGAACCACTAATTATTGGCGACTACACTTTTATTTGGCAACTCCCTAAACCCCATATTGTACAACGTGAATCCGAAAATATCTGCATATTGTTCAATAGTCTTGCTTACCGGGGTACCCGCACCATGACCCGCGTTAGTTTCGATCCTGATTAAGGTCGGTTGGTCTCCTACTTGCTTTTCTTGCAGCTCGGCAGCGAATTTAAAACTGTGCGCCGGTACCACGCGGTCATCATGATCACCGGTTGTCACTAATGTAGCCGGGTAAGAGGTTCCTTCTTTTACGTTATGTACAGGGGAGTACTTTTTAAGATACTCGAACATTTCGGTATCGTCCTCTGAGGTACCA
>JBARCC010000083.1:0-2143 GCA_049793635.1 Maribacter sp.
GTATACGGATGTCATCAATTCCAACAGACCTGGCCTTTCCGTAAGTGCCTACGCCGTTGGGAAAAATGTGGTCCAGGCAGAATTGGGAGTCTTCTATGAGCAACGTGATCATATGCTGTTAAATACCCAGTCAGATATCTGGGGTTCCGATATTTCGTTACGCTACGGATTATTGTTCGAAAAACTGGAACTTAATTTTGAAGGAACTTTCGAGGACCAATCGATAAACTATACCAATTTCGACCTTTCCGCCCAACGTACCGATTTTTCACGAAGTAGGCTAGGCTTAAAATTTTTGGTATTCGACCCTTTCAAAAATCCGGAAGCCAATAAACCGAATTTGTATAGTTGGAAAGCGAACAATAAATTTCAATTTAAAAATTTACTGCCTGCCGTATCCCTATATGGCGGTGCAAATTTTGTACTTGGTGACAATCCCTTTTATGTGGGCGAGCCAACACTTTCTTACCGAGGTATGATCGCCACACAGAGCCGTTTGACGCCTCGATTTGTACTGATTACCAACACAGCCTATGACCGAATAGGAACCGATTTCCCAGAATTAAGTTATTTGATTTCACTGTCACACGCTTTTCGCAATCCGAAATGGAGCGTTTTTGTCGAACACCAAGGTATTCAAAGCGACCGGTATGCCGATGTACTGTTGCGAGGGGGTATCGCACATTTACTGAAAGAAAACCTGCAGCTGGACTTTAACATGGGCGCAAGTTTTAAAAATACGCCTTCACGCATATTCATAGGACTTGGTGGCTCGTACCGGATGGATTTTCACAAAGACCCCTTAATCCCTATCGAAGATCAAGATGCTGACCAAAATGGAGGAGCCATTGAAAAAGATGCTATGAAAAAAGCAAAGAAGAAAAAGAATAACGAGGATGGCAGTGGCGCGGAAGATGTTGATTTAGGACCTTCAAAAAAACAGCTTCGGAAATTGAAGAAAAAAGAGAAACAGCAGCGCAAGAAAAATAAGGATAAGAATGATGAGGATAGCGAAATTGACTTTTAAGTTTATCCGTTCATAAGACCTAAGGCGAGCTCACTTGAAACCTCTCTACGACTTTCTTAGGCGGGCTTATTAGATTGCGTCGGGTTATGCGCTTAGCGATAGACACACTACCAAACTACTTTCATTTAAGTTTGATCATTCTACAAACAACCCTATATTTTTTCAGGTTCGCCTTTTAATCATCTACATAGGTCATATTTAAACAACGGTCTCTTTCCCATGATCATTAATATTCCTAATATTGATATCTCTAAAGAAGTTTGATGATTACGATAAAACAAGCGATTACAAAACAAGAGCTAAAACGTTTTGTAACCTTTCCCTTCACCCTGTACAGGAACAACAAATATTGGGTACCTCCAATCATTGCCGATGAGTTGGAAAGTTTTGATCGTGATAAAAACCCCGTTTTCAAAGATGCAGAGGCGTGGTTCTTTCTTGCCTACGATGGTGAACGGTTGGTAGGCCGCGTTGCCGCCATCATCAACCATCTCGAAGTGAATCAACAGCAGGTAAAAAAAATGCGTTTCGGTTGGTTCGATTTTGAGGACGACCCAAAAGTGTCAGAAGCCCTGCTAGAAACCGTTGCCAACATCGGTACAGAACACCGATTGGAATACATGGAAGGCCCTGTAGGCTTTTCCAACTTGGATAAAGTAGGGGTGTTGGTGGAAGGCTTTGACCACATCGGCACCATGATCACATGGTACAACCATGCATATTATAAGGACCATTACGAGCGTTTGGGATTTGTAAAGGAAAAAGAATATATGGAAAATAAGTTTCCGGCTAAAAACGCAGATCCCGCCTTGTTCACAAAATTGAACGACTTGGTCAAAAGACGTTATGGCCTTAAAGAAGTCAACTTTACAAAAACCAAAGAGGTAATGCCACTGGCGGATGAAATGTTCGACCTTTTTAATGAAACCTATGCAAGCCTTTCTTCGTTCGTGCCCATCACTGAAGTTCAAAAAGTCTACTTCAAGAAAAAATACATCAGCTTCATCAATCCTGAGTATATAAAATTCATAAAGGATAAAGAGGATAAACTAATCGCTTTTGCGATTGTGATGCCTTCGTTTTCGGAAGCTTTGCAAAAAGCCAAGGGTAAATTAT
>JBARCC010000084.1:0-1905 GCA_049793635.1 Maribacter sp.
AGGTTGCGCGCACGGTTACTATTCGGGTCTGCGTGTTCAATACAGGGTCTATGAACGAAATGGTCGCATCGAACGTTTTGTTGGGATACGCGTTAGTGGTTACCTTGATTTTTTGTCCTTTTTTAAATGCGGAAATTTGATTTTCATACGCATCGAATTCCGCCCAGACACTATTTAGGTTACTTACTTTCACAATGGGTTGCCCTTGTTTCAAGTAGTCGCCCTCTGCCGCCATTTTTTCCGATACCGTACCGGATACCGTTGCGTAAATGGGAAAGTTCTCCCGAACTTTACCCGATTCTTCGATGCTATTGATTTGTGCCTCTGAAAGTTTCCAAAGCTTAAGCTTATTTCTAACCGCCTTGTAGAGTGATGGCTGCGATTCTTTAAGGGATGCCGCTGTAAGCAGTTCTTGCTGCGCCGCCACCAAATTAGGGGCATATATCGTGGCCAATAATTGACCCTTTTGAATTTGTTGGCCTTCGTAGTTCACATTTAATTTTTCAAGTCTCCCATCAAAATAGCTTGCCTGAATGGCATTTTCTTCCTCGTTCATTTTTATTTTTCCCGACAATGAAATTACCCCATCATTTCCCGATGTTACATTGCCGACCACAATGGTGCGAACATTGGCCAGTGCCATGGCATTTTTGGTCATCCTGATTTCATTTGCAGCCAGCCCTTCAGCACTGGACTCCGCCGGGATAAGGTCCATACCACAGATGGGACAATCGCCAGGTTCTGGCTGCATGATCTGTGGGTGCATGGAGCAGGTCCACACTTCCGGATTATTTGAATTTTCTGTGTGCGAATGATCGGATGAACTGTTTAAGTCTTTTCCTGGGTCAGAAAAGAGGACCCAACCTGCCAGCAGCCCTACGATTACTGCAATTACAATATATAAAACGTTTTTTTTCATAATATCTATACTTTAAAATGATCACTGTAACGCGTTAGGGATAGTAGTGAAAATCCTTATTGCGAGGCACGAGCAATACGATTGTAACGGATAGCCCGACCGAACGCCCAAATTCAACTTAATCAGCGGATTCCAAGCGCTTGATCATCGCTTTCATTTCCTCAATCTCCTTTTTTTGTGCCTTAATGATATCGTTCGCTAATTTCTTTACTTCAGGATCTTGAATATCGGCACGTTCACTTGTTAAGATAGCGATGGAGTGATGCGGTATCATCGCTTTCATCCACAATACATCGCCTACAATGGGTGCCTGCACTCTTACCAGGCCCAAAGCTCCAACGAAAAGCACAAAACTGCCTACGAGTATTGTGATGTTTTTCTTTTTGTTGATATACATAGTACGCATAAAATACCACATTATTACAGCCATGGCCGCTATACCCAAACAGACCATATAAAACCGCGTTAGGCTAAAAAAAACGTGATCTATCGAATAGGTGTTCAAGTACATCGTACTATACATTGCCACAAAAGAGCAAGCCAACATCGCTACAAAACGTGTGTAATGATTTTTTGATCTTCCTGAATTTGAGTGTTTTATTGGATTCATAAATTTTTGGGTTTTTTTGTTATTAGTCAATGGATTTAGATTTCAATCTCAGCGCATTGGCGATTACCGATACTGAACTAAAGCTCATGGCCAGTGCCGCAATCATCGGGGATAGCAATATCCCGAAAAACGGGAAGAGTACCCCTGCCGCTATGGGGACTCCGAGTGTATTATAGATCAATGCAAAAAATAGGTTCTGCTTGATGTTTTTCATGACGGCATGGCTCAAATTTTTCGCTTTGACAATGCCGTTCAAATCGCCCTTCACCAGCGTAATCATAGCGCTCTCTATGGCCACATCGGTACCTGTGCCCATGGCGATACCCACATCACTTTTGGCAAGTGCCGGCGCATCGTTGATGCCATCACCGGCCAT
>JBARCC010000085.1:0-2151 GCA_049793635.1 Maribacter sp.
ATGGCAATGGAGCTTTGGTGAAACAAGGGGAATTGATGGAAATAAAAAATCGGAGAAATACACGTTTAAAACTGCAGGTGAAAAGACCATTTTATTAGTGGTTAACGACGATGGACTACATGAGGCTAAACAGCGTATTACGGTACTGCCAAAGGTCAAAGAGCAAAAGAAACGCACTACGTTCAAGCGTGATCCTATTGAAATGGTGCTGAAAGACCAAATTGATGATCAACCCTTACAGGAAGTGGTGGAGGAGAAAAAGAAAAAAGAGGAAGAAAAGATGAAGCGTATCGAGATATCGTCTGACGAGATTCGACAAATGCTCGTAGGATATGCGAATAGAAGCGTAGACGACATCGCCATACGTAATTATTTCTGCTACAGCAGTATTCCGGTATTTAATGACGAGGGTTCCAGAAAAACAGTGAATCAATTGTTCAATGAAATACGGGATGTGAAGATAGAATTAAAGGACCTTAAATTAGTAAGGGATTCAAAGACGGGTTGTGTAAAAAGCATGACCATAAAACTTCGTACTAAAAAAGGACTTTTTTGGAAAAGCTTTTAGGAAACCTTGTAGTGTAATAAAAGTTATTCTTGTTTTATTTTAAGGTATTGATTCCCTCGAAGGCGCTAATTCTTTGGTTTGTTACCGTTCATCTACAAGATTGTTAATCGTTCTCCAAACCTACAAATTGATGTTTCATTGGAATAGTGATTTTTATAACTTTTGCCCACAGGTCAGTTGAGAACATAGCTTTATCAACACCTATAGTTGAGTAAATGGTGCGGTTCAAATATATGCCGTAAGTGCACTTAAAATAGTATTTTCTCAATGTTAATCTACAATCTCATCCATCTTATAAAATAGTAGCTTTTTTGGGCATATAACTCGGCTCAGCCTTCTTTTCATGCTGTTAGATTGCAATAGGTTTATACAATTGATAGTGATTTAAAAGGATAGAAAAAAATGTACTAAAAGATATTTCCTCCCTTTTTTAAAGACATTTATATCCTGGTCTCTATACATCGTTGAAAAGACTGGCCCCTATTTTTGCGAGAAGATCAGGGAAACGTCTTTGGTTAGGATTTCAAAATTAATTTCAATTCGTTGCTTGATCGGACGTTTACTAACCCTCCCAAATCAGATGTTTTAATTCAGAGGAAAGAGGGAAGTTGGGTCATCATTCAATTAGTTCCTTACTTGAGAACATTGACTTAGTGCCTCGACGCTTGCCTGCCGGATACAGGCAGATTTAAAAACCAGACAAATGCTCCCCTTTTACTACTTAGTCGGCTTTCCCTATGTATTATTTCTTCAATACAAGATGTATGCTTTTTTAAGGAAAACTACCATGGAGTAAGCCCACGAGGCATTGAAAGGAAACTCATATTTTATTTCTAAGAATACATCGAAGTATTTGAATCTTGATTATCGAGTAAAGTGGAATTTCTTGCATTTTTCATTGCTTAAAGCCTAAAATTCTCATGAAATTCTACACTTTGACGAAAATTTTTGCGATTATGGGATGTAATCTCTAGGTTTACTTTGTCCTTATGTGACGTTTATAAATTATTAACGGTAGTATTTACCACAAAAACCAATTAGTATGTCTTTTAAAGCAAGATTAAAAGTAGCAGGAAAAGAGCACAACATTTTACATTGCTCTTACGACCTAAATCAAGAAGTGGATGCAACAGGTAGGCCTTCTTCCGTAACCCGCGGAGGTAGAATCTATTTAACTGTAGAATCTAACGGAGAAACAGGTTTTTTCGAATGGATGACCAATAATTTCGAGAGAAAAGATGGTTCAATTGTTTTCGTGAAAAGATACACGGATGCAACCTTGAAAGAATTGAAATTCGAAGAAGGGTATCTTATCAAGTACAAAGAAAGTTTTGACGCAACAGGACAGAGTCCGTTAACCGAAACATTCGTAATATCTGCCAAAAAAATAAGCTTAGGCAGTGGAGAGCATGAAAACGAATGGGTATAAAGCTCTAGTTTTTTCCCAAATATTTTAAAAGGAGGCATACGTTATGTCTCCTTTTTTCGTTGTATATGAGCACGTAATACGTTGTGTTTTCATTTTTTTGATTAAATTTAACAAACAAATTTTTACATATGGCGAATAGTAACTTTGGTATAGG